>CALCZO010000234.1 GCA_937903315.1 uncultured Alphaproteobacteria bacterium | reverse complement strand
TCCTTGGTCTGCCAGACCACGTCGAACTGGCCGTCGGCGCGGATTTCGCCGATCATCACCGGCTTGGTGATGTGGTGGTTCGCCAGCATCTTGGACATGCCGCCGGTCAGGTTCGGCGCCTCGATGCCCGGCAGTGCGTCGATCACCTTGTCCGGATCGATGGTCTTGGCTTTCTCGACCGCCTTGACCCACATGTTGAAGCCGATGACATGGGCTTCCATCGGATCGTTGGTGACCGCCTTGTCGTTCTTCTTGAACGCCTTCCACTGCTTGATGAAAGCATCGTTGGCCGGGTTCTTGACCGACTGGAAATAGTTCCAGGCCGCCAGATGGCCGACGAGGTTCTTGGTGTCGACGCCGGCCAGCTCCTCCTCGCCGACCGAGAAGGCGACAACCGGAATGTCGGTGGCCTTGACGCCCTTGTTGGCGAGTTCCTTGTAGAACGGCACGTTGGCATCACCGTTGATGGTCGAGACAACGGCGGTTTTCTTGCCGGCGGTGCCGAACTTGACGATATCGGAGACGATCGTCTGCCAGTCCGAATGACCGAACGGGGTGTAGTTGATCATGATGTCTTCCTTGGCGACGCCCTTGGCGAGCAGGTAGGCCTCAAGGATCTTGTTGGTGGTGCGCGGATAGACATAGTCCGTTCCGGCCAGAACCCAGCGCTTCACATCGCCGCCATCCTTGCTCATCAGGTAGTCGACCGCCGGGATCGCCTGCTGGTTCGGCGCCGCGCCGGTGTAGAACACGTTGCGCTCGCTCTCCTCGCCCTCGTACTGGACGGGGTAGAACAGGATCGAGTTCAGCTCCTTGAACACCGGCAGCACCGACTTGCGGCTGACCGACGTCCAGCAGCCGAACACCGCCGAGACCTTCTGCTGGGTGATGAGTTCGCGCGCCTTTTCAGCAAACAGCGGCCAGTTCGAGGCCGGATCGACAACGACCGGCTCGAGCTTCTTGCCGAGCAGGCCGCCCTTCTTGTTCTGCTCGTCGATCAGCATCAGCATCACGTCCTTCAGCGTCGTCTCGCTGATGGCCATGGTGCCGGAGAGCGAATGCAGGATGCCGACCTTGATGGTGTCGGCACCCTGGGCGAAGACACGGGGCGCGGTGAGCGCGAAAGCGCCGGCCATCGAAGCGGCGATAAGCGCGCGGCGGGAAATCTGGGACATGGGGACCTCGGTGCTGGTGGATACGTGTCGTGTGTCGCGGCCACGGGGGAAGGTGGCCGATCCGTCAAAGCGAGGGGTGTGCCAATCGATGAGTCATCACAGCCAATGGTTGGGCACCGGGCGGGTTCCGGCGCGCCAGACAGGACATCGGCTGAGGTCGGTAACCTTTCGTCAACCTGTTGAATCACAGTGGAAAACAGGCTGTGCAACGCAGCATCGTCATCGCTTGGTCCGCTGCCGAATGCACGGGCAGTCCACAGGGGCATCGCACTGTCAGAATGACAGGATCGCGGCGCCGTTGTGATGAGGGCGTCGGCAGCCTGCCTGTTTTATCGGCATGACCTGCCATCACGGCTGCAAAAAAAAACCTGTCGGCCGTGTGATCCAGACGACCGCGTGATGCGTAACTGAAGCCAGGGAGCGCATCCATGCAACTCGTCTTCGGCTACGGCCTTGTCGCCATCGTGTTCATCATTGTCGATTTCATCTGGCTGTCGGCGATGGTGCCCCGGCTGTATCGGCCTGCGCTGGGCGATCTCATCGCGCCCGAGCCGAACCTGGTTGCGGCAGCGGCCTTCTACCTTGTCTACCCTGTCGGCATGGTGGTGTTTGCCATGCAGGGCGCGCTCGCATCGGGCGTCGCGGGGCAGGCGTTCGTCAACGGCGCGCTGTTCGGCGGGCTTGCCTATGCGACCTATGACCTGACCAACATGGCGACGCTCCGCCACTGGTCACTGGCGGTGACCATCGTCGACATCGGCTGGGGCGCGTTCGCCTCCGGTCTTGCGGCATTCGTCGCAACGCTGATCCTGCAGCGCTGGGCGTAAGATGACCAGCCTGTCGGGTCCGCGCCAGCGCATCGCCGTCATCGGTGCCGGGATTTCCGGCCTCTCGGCAGCGTGGCTGCTGTCGCGCGCTCATGACGTGACCGTGTTCGAGCGCGAGGAGCAACTGGGCGGTCATTCCTGCACCGTCGACGTTGCCGACCCTGCCGGGCCCATCCCGGTCGACATGGGCTTCATCGTCTACAACGAGGCGGCCTATCCGAATCTGACGGCGCTGTTTGCCCATCTCGGCGTCGCCACGGCGCCGACGGACATGTCGCTGTCCGTGACGCTGGATGGCGGCCGCGTCGAGTACAGCGGCGACGGGCTTGGCGGCCTTTTCGCACAGCCGTCCAATCTGCTGCGCCCGCGCTTCTGGCGGATGATTGCCGATCTGGTGCACTTCTACCGTTCGGCTCCTGCGCTGCTCGATTCGCTCGATGCATCGATCAGCATCGGCAGACTGGTCGAACGTCTGGGCTACAGCCGGGCGTTTTCCGAAGATCACCTGCTGCCGATGGCCGGAGCCATATGGTCGGCGAGCGCACGCCAGCTCGCCGAATTTCCGGCCCGCTCGTTCCTGACGTTCTACCTCAACCACGAACTGTTCACGCTGGGCAAGCGGGCGCCGTGGCGCACCGTGCGTGGCGGCAGCCGGGTGTATGTCAGGGCGCTGATGGCCGGCTTTCCTGGTACGATCAAGACCGGCACGAAGGTGACAGGTGTCGTGCGCGGGCAGGACGGCGTCGCGGTGATGAGCCTCGGTGGTCATGCGGAAGCATTCGATCAGGTCGTCATCGCCGCCCATGCCGATCAGGCGCTGGCCATGCTGACCGATGCGTCGGGGCACGAGCAGGCCGTGCTCTCGGCGATTCCCTATGTCGAAAACACCGTCGTGCTGCATGGGGACGCCTCGTTCATGCCTGCCCGGCGACGGGTGTGGTCGAGCTGGAACACGGCGACCGCGCCGGATCAGGCACCGGATGCTCCGGTGCGCGTGACCTACTGGATGAACCGGCTGCAACCGCTCGACACGCCGCGCAACCTGTTCGTCACGCTCAACCCCGACCGTGCGTTCGCGCCGGGCAGCATTCTTCAGACGCGGCGGTTCTCCCATCCGGTATTCTCGGATCGGGCGATGCAGGCACAGGACCTGCTCAACCTCGTGCAAGGCCGGAACCGCACATGGTTCTGCGGCGCATGGGCCGGCTGGGGCTTTCACGAGGACGGGCTGCAGGCCGGGCTCGGTGTTGCCGAGGCGATCGGCGGGGTGACGCGACCCTGGACCGTGCCCGGAGCAACCGGACGGGTGCATGTCGCGCCGGTCAGCGGGGTGCATTGATGGAGAGCGCGCTCTATGTCGGCCGCGTTGTCCATCAGCGGTTCCAGCCGCGCGGGCACCGGCTCAGCTACCGGGTCTACTGGATTTATGTCGACCTCGACGATCTCGACCGGCTGGCCGGCGGGCTCAGGCTGTTCTCGCTCGACCGGTTCAATCTCGTCAGCCTGTTCCGCCGCGATCATGGCGCACGTGATGGCAGCGCGCTCAAAGCCCATGTCGTGGCGGCGCTGGACAGGGCCGGGCTGACGGCGGCGCGGTGGCGGATCGGCCTCATCACCATGCCGCGGATTCTCGGCTATGCGTTCAACCCGCTGTCGGTCTATTTCTGCCGCGACGAGAGCGGGAGCCTGCGCGCCATCCTGTACGAGGTCTCCAACACCTTCGGCGAGAGCCACTCGTATCTGATCCCGGTCGCGGAGAATGCGGAACCGCCGATCCGGCAGGCCTGCGCCAAGGGTTTCTACGTCTCGCCGTTCCTTGATGCCGACCTCGGCTACCGGTTCACGGTCACCCCGCCGGATGAAAAGGTCGCCATCGCCATCGACGTGGCGCGCGGCGGCGAACGGATGCTCCATGCCGCCCTGGTCGGCACGCGGCGTCCCCTCACCGATGCCGCGCTTGCCACCGTGTTTCTCAGCCATCCGCTGGTCACACTCAAGGTGATCGCCGCCATTCACTGGGAGGCGCTGATCCTCTGGCTCAAGCGCATCGGGCTGAGAGACCGGACTGCCCCGCCGCCCCATCCCGTCACCATCGTCCGGCCCGGAGGAGATGCCGCATGCTGACCGACTCCCTTTCCGGCTCCTTCAACCGGACCAGTCTGCCGGCACCGGCCCGCGGCATGGTCGAGCGGATCGTCCGCCGCCTGCTGGCGCGGCTGGAAGCCGGAACGCTCGATATCGCCTTGCCCGACGGTCGGGTTCTGAGCGGGCGCGGCAGCCAGCCGGGCCCGCACGGGCGGCTTGAACTTGTGCGCTGGCGCGGGTTCCTGCGCGTCCTTTTCGCTGGCCCGACAGGATTTGCCGAAGGCTACATCCGGCGCGACTGGACAACACCCGATCTCGTCGCGCTGATCGCTGTCATGGGTCTCAACGAGACGTCCTTCGGCCGGACGGTGCAGGAATGGCCGTTGCGCGCCTGGCTCGACCGACGTCTGCATGCCCGCAACGACAACAGCCGCAGCGGCAGCCGCCGCAACATCATGGCTCACTACGATCTCGGCAACGCCTTCTACCGGCTGTGGCTCGACAGGAGCATGACCTATTCGGCGGCGCTCTATCCGCCGGACGGATCGGGCGGTCTGGACGCGGCGCAGGACCGCAAGATGGCGGCGATCACGCGCCTGCTGGCGCCGGAGACCGGCCAGTCCGTGCTGGAAATCGGCTGCGGCTGGGGCGGTCTTGCGACCCATCTGGCGTGCGCCGCCGGCGTCAGCGTCCGGGGCCTGACCCTGTCCGAGGAACAGTTCGTCGAGGCCAACCTGCGCTTTGCCAAGGCGGGGGTGCAGCATCGTGCCTCGGCCCACATCGAGGACTATCGCGACGCAAGCGGACAGTATGACCGCATCGTCTCGATCGAGATGATCGAGGCGGTGGGCGAGAAATGGTGGCCGGTGTATTTCGCCAAGATCGCCGCGCTGCTCAAGCCCGGCGGCCGGGCCGTGATCCAGGCGATCACCATCGCGCCCGAGCGGTTCGACGCCTATCGTCGCCGACCTGATTTCATCCAGCGCTATATCTTTCCCGGCGGGATGCTGCCGACCCCGGAGATCATCGCCCAGCAGGCCAACCGTGCCGGGCTGGCGCCCCATTGCGCGCTCAGCTTCGGGCAGGGCTATGCGCTGACGCTGGACGAATGGCGTCGCCGCTTCCATGCCGCGACACCCGAGATTGCCGCGCTCGGCTATCCGGTCCGCTTCCGTCGCATCTGGGACTACTACCTCGCTTACTGTCAGGCCGGATTCGAGATCGGCGCCATCGACGTCCACCTCATCACGCTGGATAAACCGCTATGACTGCACTGATCATCGGCGCGACCGGAGGCATGGGCTCGGCGCTGGCCGAACGGCTGGCGGCGCAGGGACGGCGGCTTCATCTGATCGGCCGCGATCCCGACCGGACCGCAGCGCTCGCCGGGCGGCTCGGTGCCGGCCATTCGATCGCCGATGTGCGCGACGGGGCCATGCTCGCCGAAGCGGTTGGCGCCGCAGGGCCGGATGTCTCGGGCCTGGCCTACATGGTCGGCTCGATCACGCTGAAGCCGCTGAAGGCCCTTGGCGCGGCCGATTTTACCGAGGACTACGCGCTCAGTGCGCTGGGCGCCGCGCTCGCCGTCAAAGCCGCCCTGCCGGCGCTGACGATCAGACGTGACACGCCGGCATCCATCGTCCTCGTCTCCTCGGTCGCCGCCCGGCAGGGGTTTGCCGCCCACGCCTCGATCAGCATGGCCAAGGCGGCCGTCGAGGGACTGACACTGGCGCTGGCGGCAGAACTGTCGCCCGCCGTCCGCGTCAATGCCATTGCGCCGTCGCTGACCCGGACGCCGCTCGCCCGCCGGCTCATTGCCTCCGAGCCGATGGCACAGGCATTGGCCGCGATGCATCCGCTCCAGCGCCTCGGCACGGCCGATGACGGGGCGGCGCTGGCCGCATTCCTGATGTCGGACGAGGCAGGATGGATCACCGGCCAGATCATCGGCGTCGACGGCGGCCGTTCCAGCCTTCGCACCAAGGGCTGAACGATGGTCTGGCCCCTCATCACCCATGTTGACAGTGCGGCATCGCGTCGCCATCCAAGGCGTATGGACGATCAGCATCTGAGTGACCGCGATCTGGCCGGATTGATCGCGGCCGTGGCGACACATCGCGACAGGACGGCATTCGGGCAGCTTTTCAGTCACTACGCCCCGCGGCTGAAGGCGCAGGCGCTCCGCTTCGGCCTGAGCGAGGAACGGGCCGAGGAAGTGGCGCAGGAGGCGATGCTGGCGCTCTGGTCGCGCGCCGGACAGTATGACCCCGCTGTCGCCAGCCCGGGCGCATGGGTCTTTGCGATCGCGCGCAACGCCCGCATCGATCAGTTCCGGCGCGACAGGCGGCTGAGCTTCGACGATACGCTGATGGGCGATGAAGCCGACCCCGCTGCCGATCCCGAAGCCCGGACGCTGACCGACGAGCGCGACCGGGCCGTGGCCGATGCGCTGACACAGCTCAACCCCGAACAACGCCGTATCGTCACACTCGCGTTCTACACGGACCAGTCGCATGCAGCGATCGCCGCGCGGCTCGGTCTTCCGCTCGGCACTGTCAAATCCCGCATCCGGCTGGCACTCCAGCGGCTGCGCAGCCTGATCGAGGCCCATCGATGACCCTCTCCGCATCGCCCTCCGACGAAACCCTGATGCGCTATGCCGCCGGCACGCTCGATCCCGCGATCGCCGTGCTGGTGCGGGTCCATCTCGAAACATCGGCTGAAAGCCGCACGCGTCTCGCCGAATGGGATGCCGTCGGCGGCGCGTTGCTGGCCGGCGAGGCAGAGGCCCCGCTGACGCCCGGCAGTCTTGATCGGGCGCTCGCTGCCATCGACCGCGCCGCCCCGCCACCGGCGTCGCCGCCGTCTCCTGGCGCAGCGCCGCTGCACGGAACGGCGGCGCTGGCCGGCTGCGAAGTGGGGCGCTGGCGCTGGGTCGCGCCCGGCCTGCGGATGGCCAAGGTCACTCCCCCGGCCACCGCCTCAGCGAGGCTCCTGCTGATGAAAATTGCCCCCGGCACGGCCATGCTCGACCATGGCCATGAGGGCGAGGAGATCACCCTCGTCCTGTCCGGCGCGGTGGAGGATGGCGGCGAGCGCTTCGGAGCCGGCGCGTTCATCGAGGCCGATGCCAGCATCCAGCATCAGCCCGTGGCCGCCGAGGGCGAGACCTGCATCTGCCTCGTGGCGATGGACGGACATATCCGCGCACCGTTCCCCTTTGGCCTCATCGCCCGCCATGTGATGGGGTTCTGAGCCGGTGCGGCTGACACTCGCTGTCTTGCTCACGGCCGCGTTCCTGTCGTCCGCGATGATCGGCGCGCAGATCCTTGCCCGGCGCACCGGCCAGTCGGGGTGGGTGGATACGATCTGGTCCTTCGCCACCGGCACCGCTGCCATTGGCCTGACGTTTGGCGCAGCCCCCCTCACCGAGCCGGCGCGGCTGTGGCTGGTGGTCTGCCTCGTCGGGCTGTGGTCGCTGCGGCTTGGCCTGCATATCGCGGCGCGCACGCATGGCGCGGGCGATGATCCACGCTATGCCGCGCTGAGGGCGGAATGGGGCGTCGATGCCGACCGGCGGATGGCGCGCTTTCTCCAGGCGCAGGCGCTGGCGTCGCTGCCGCTGGCCGGCGCATGGGCGTTGGCCGCCCATCGCCCCGGCGCGTTCGCCGATGCCGCCGACGGGCTTGGTCTTCTCGTTGCCTTGACCGGTCTTGCCGGCGTGTGGCTCGCGGACCGGCAGCTTGCCGCCTTCCGCCGGGCGCGGACCGGCGCGGTTTGCGACACCGGGCTGTGGCGCTTCAGCCGCCATCCCAACTACCTGTTCGAATGCGTGTTCTGGTGCGGCCCGGCCCTCATCGCGTTCGCTCCGCTGGCCTATCCCGCCGGGCTCATGGCCATCGCCGCGCCGATGCTGATGTATGCGCTGCTGGTCCATGTCTCGGGCATTCCGCCGCTCGAACGGCACATGCTCGCCTCACGCGGGGCGGCCTATGCCGCCTATCAGGCGCGGGTGCCGGCGTTTTTCCCGTTTTCACGCCCCGGCTGAACTTGGCGCTTGACGCGGTCGCGCGCTCATATGCACATTCAGGAATATAACAATTCCGGGGGACGACCGTTGAGCGCTCACACCACATTCCTGTCGCGCCGCAGCCTGATGATCGGCGGGGCAGCCCTCGTCGCCGGCTGGGTCGCACCCGCGCGCGCCGCTCCGCTGGCCAGCCTCGGGTCCCGTTCGGTCGAGGTCGTTTCGGACGGTGCCTTCGAACTTCCGATGAGCATGATCGCGCGGGACCGCCCGGCAGAGGAGGTGCTGGCGCTCTACAGGGCCGACAACCTGCCGACCGACACGATCCGCAATGTTCTCAATGTCACGCTGATCCGCGACGGCGATGACCTGACGCTGATCGACTGCGGCTCGGGCGACCGGTTCCTGCCCGGTTCGGGCAAGCTCATCGAGGCGCTTGACGGCGCCGGCATCGACCGGGCGAAAGTCAGCCGCGTCCTGCTCACCCATGCCCATCCCGATCATCTGTGGGGGGCGGTCGATTCATTCGACGAACTGTCGTTCCCGAACGCGACCTTCCATCTGTCGGCTGCCGACCATGCCTTCTGGTCGTCGCCTGATGCCGCCTCGCGCCTGCCGGAGGACCGTGCGATGTTCGCCGCCGGGGCGCTCAGGGTGCTCAAGGCGCTCGACGGCCGGATCAAGACGTTCCAGCCCGGGGCGGAGGTGGCGCCCGGAATCGTCGCCATCGATACGGCGGGCCACACCATCGGGCACACCTCTTTCGCGGTCTCGGGCGGCGGCAAGACACTTGTCGTGCTCGGCGACGCGCTGACCAATGCGGCGATCTCGTTCCGCCGGCCGGAGTGGAAGTCGGGGTCCGATCAGGATGCCGACAAGGCGATTGCCACCCGCCTGAAGCTGCTCGACATGCTGGCGAAGGATCGCCTGCCGTTCATCGGCTATCACCTGCCCATCCCCGGCCTCGGTCGGACCGAAGCGAAGGACGGCGCCTGGCGGTTCATCGCCGGGGCGTGAGCCTCAGAGGGTGACGACGCCGCCGGTTTCAGCGGCCTTCTTCACTGCCAGCGTGGTCGCCAGCGTGCGCGCGCCGCCGCGCGCATCGAGCACCGGCGTCGCCTCCCCGCGCACCACGGCGCAGAAATGCGCCATCTGCTCGGTCAGCGGATCGCTTTCGGGCACGATCGTCCGGCTCGTCGAAATCGGCCGGAACCAGTGCGGCTCGCCCTGATATTCCCAGACATCGAGCCGCGGCACCGAGAGCGAGCCCTGCGTGCCGGCGATCATGATCGATGTCTCGGTGGTGAACGGATAGGCCTTGTTCTCGCCGGCGGTGAATTCCCAGCTCCACGGCGAGGCCGCCGTATCGGACAGCGCGACCGTTCCCAACGCCCCGCTGGCGAAAGTCAGGATCATCGCCGCCGTATCTTCAACCGCAAAGCCGCGCACGGCATTCGAGGCGACGGCCTGAACGCGGACGACATCGCCGCACAGGTTGCGCAGATCGTCGATCATGTGGATCAGATTGATCAGGATCACCCCGCCGCCCGGCTCGCGCCGCCAGCTGCCGGGCCCATCGAAATAGCCGGCATCGGGCTTTCTGAACCAGTACAGCGCATTGACTGCGACGATCCGGCCAAGGCGGCCAGACGCGAGGGTCTGCTTGGCCGAGCGGATCATCGCGCTGTGGCGGTGATGATGGCCGACGAGGATCGGCACGCCGGCCTTCTCCGAGGCATCGGCGAGCCTCTCCGCATGTTCGACCGTATCGGCAACCGGCTTTTCAACCAGCGCCGGGATGCCGCGTGCGATGGCCGCCAGCCCGCCGGAGACATGCAGCGTGTTCGGCGTCGCCAGCACCACCCCGTCGGGCCGCGCGGCGTCCAGTCCGGCTTCGAGATCAGCGAACCACGGCACGCCGAGCGTCTCGGCCTGGGCCTTGGCCGAGGGCGCCGGATCGATGATCGCCGCAAGTCGCGCGCCGGGCGTTCCCAGAACGCGGGCAATATGGGCCTTTCCGATCAGGCCGGCACCGGCAACGGCAATGGCAACGGGTCTGGTCATGTGATGTCCTCGGCTCGGGCTGCAACGATTCCGACGTCGTTGTGCGTCCCTTGTCCGGCAGCGTCAAGGGTTGTCAGACAACTGCGGGGCACAGGCGCAGGCGCAGGCGGCATTGTCGCAGGGGCCCGACAATTGATCCAAGTTCTTGCGCGACGACACGAGGGGTGAAACCATCGCGGTCCGACCCTGCCGGACGGTCCAAAGACCGCACGGCGCGGTCATGTCAGCAGAAAAGAGGAAACGATCATGCCGGGCAGTGAAAAGTCAGCACGCGTTACCGGGCCGAGGCTCGTTGCGATCGTCGGCCCGTACCAGAGCGGCAAGACGACGCTTCTCGAATCGATCCTTGTGCGCACAGGCGCCATCTCGCGGCAGGGTGCCGTGCGCAGCGGCTCCAGCGTCGGCGATTCCAGCCCCGAGGCGCGGGCGCATCAGATGAGCGTCGAGGCCAATGTCGCCTCGGCCGACTATCTTGGCGACCGCTACACCTTCATCGACTGTCCCGGTTCGGTCGAGTTCGCGCACGAGATGCGGGCGATCCTGCCGGTCTGCGATGCGGCCATCGTCGTCTGCGAGGCGACCCCCGTCAAACTGCCGGCGCTCCAGATGATCCTGCACGAACTCGAGGATCTCGGCGTGCCGCGCCTGCTGTTTCTCAACAAGATCGATACCGCGACGACGCGGGTGCGCGAGACCCTGGCTGAGTTGCAGACCGCCTCGCGCGTACCGCTGCTGCTGCGCCAGTTGCCGATCTGGCAGAACGGCATCGCCACCGGCTTCATCGACCTGGCGCTCGAACGGGCCTTCATCTACCGCGAGCACGCGCCGTCCACGGTCATCGATGTCCCGGCCGGCGAGGTGCCGCGCGAAAAGCAGGCGCGCTACTCGATGCTCGAAAAGCTCGCCGACTATGACGATTCGCTGATGGAAGAGCTGCTGACCGACATCGAACCGCCGCGCGATCAGGTGTTCGATGATCTGACGCGCGAATTGCGCGACGGGCTGGCGGTGCCGGTGCTAATCGGCGCGGCCGAGCGCGGCAACGGCGTGACCCGCATCCTCAAGGCGCTGCGTCACGAGAGCCCGGGCATCGTGGGCACACGCGAGCGGCTGGGGGTTGCGGCCACCGGCGCACCGCTCGCCCAGGTGGTCCGCTCGATCCACACCGCCCATGGCGGCAAGCTGTCGCTCGCCCGCGTGCTGCGCGGGGCATTCGCCGAGAACGGCAAGGTGATCGGCCCGGCCGGCACCGAAGACCGGATCGGCTCGATCTCGCGGCTTGTCGGCACGGCGACCTCGCGCCAGCCCACCGCCGAGGAGGGCGATACGCTGGCCTTCGGGCGGCTCGACCATGTCGCGACCGGCGACACGTTCGGCGATGCGAAAGCCGGCGTGCCCGCCCCCGCCCTGACGGTGACCGCCGCACCGCATCCGGTCCATGCGCTGGTCATCACGATCAAGGACCGCAAGGACGAGGTGCGCCTTGCCGCCGCCATGACCCGGCTGACCGACGAGGATCCCTCGCTGGCCTTCGTGCAGGATGCCGACAGCGGCGAGATGCGGCTGACCGGGCAGGGCGAGATGCACCTGCGCGTCGCGCTCGAACGGCTCGGCGCCCGGTTCGGCGTCGCGGTCGAGACGCGCAAGCCGCATGTCGCCTACCGCGAGACGATCCGTCATCCGGTCAGCGTGCGTGGCAGGCACAAGAAGCAATCGGGTGGCCACGGCCAGTTCGGCGATGCGGCGCTCGATGTGCGCCCGCTGGAGCGCGGGGAAGGCTTCCGGTTTGACGAAAAGGTGCATGGCGGCACGGTGCCGCGCCAGTACTTTTCCGCCATCGAAGCCGGCTGCCGGGACGCTCTGGCCGCCGGCCCGCTCGGTTTTCCGGTCGTCGATGTCGCCGCGACCCTGACCGACGGCAGCTATCACAGCGTCGATTCCTCCGACATGGCGTTCCGCACCGCCGCCCGCATCGGCATGGCCGATGCGCTCAGGCAGGCCGGACCGGTTCTGCTGGAGCCGATCCTGGCCGTCGATATCCTGGTGCCCAGCGAGGCGATGGCGCGGGCGACCGCAATCGTCTCGGCGCGGCGCGGCCAGATACTCGGCTTTGACTCGCGGCCCGGCTGGGCCGGATGGGATGTGCTGAACGTGCTGATCCCCGAAGCGGACATGGCCGGTCTGATCGTCGATCTGAGGTCCGCCACCGCCGGCGCCGGCAGCTATGTCGCGCGGTTCGATCACCTGGCCGAACTGACCGGCAAGGCAGCCGACGCCATTGTCGCCCAGCACGCGCCGCACGCCGGGCCGGCGGAACACTGAGGCAGAGCCAACGCGACACATTGCCGGCCGGGAGCCGAGCGGCTATCACGCATCCAACCGATGGAGCCGATGATGCCGCTTGCCCCCGCCGCGCTGATCGCCGCGCTTGATGCCGCCGCAGAGACCATCGAAGCGATGGTGTTTGCGATGCGCGGGGCCGTGCGTGCGGCGGTCAGCCGGGACGGCGTCCTCGTCGGCGCCGAACTGGAGCGCAACCAGCGCGCGGTGCACGGGCTGGCGTGGTTCGCCACCTATGCGCGGGCGATCCGGGAACTCGCCGCCTATGCCGCACGGCTCGATGGCGAGGGGCGGCTGGGCGAGACTGAAAGACTGATCGCGCTGATCGGCGCTGGCGAATATTGCGCGCAGGTGTTTGGCGGCATCGCGATGAGCCAGGGCGAGATCGTCCGGCCCGCCGATTGCGGGCTGACGCGGGCCGACCTCACTCGCTTCGAGACCGACGCCGTCGCGAGCCTGATCGAGCACGGCACCGCTGCCGCGCCCCGCGCCCGGCTGGCCGCGCTGATTGCGGCCGGGGATCCCAACGGGCTTGCCGGCGACACCGGCCTTGATGAGACGATGGAGGCGATCCGTGACCAGATGCGGCGCTTCGCCCGTGCCGAGGTGACCCCCCATGCCCACCGCTGGCACCGCGAGAATGCCTATATCCCGCTCTCCGTGATCGATGGGCTCGGCGCGCTCGGCGTGTTTGGCCTGACGATTCCCGAAGCCTACGGCGGCATGGGACTGGGCAAGATCGCGATGTGCGTCGTCTCGGAGGAACTGTCGCGCGCCTATATCGGCGTCGGCTCGCTCGGCACGCGCTCTGAAATCGCCGCCGAACTGATCCTGACCGGCGGCACCGACGCGCAGAAGGCGCGCTACCTGCCGGCGATTGCCGATGGTTCGATCCTGCCGACTGCCGTGTTCACCGAACCTGATACCGGATCTGACCTTGCCTCGCTGCGCACCCGCGCGCTGCGCGAGGGCGACACCTATCGCGTTTATGG
>CALCZO010000233.1 GCA_937903315.1 uncultured Alphaproteobacteria bacterium | reverse complement strand
TTGCGATCCTGCGCATCGGCGTTGAACGCCTCGCCATCCGGGCCGCCAGCGCCACGACGGCGGCGACGGCGGCGACGGCGGCGGGTGCCGTCGTCGCTGCGCGGCTCGCCGCCGCGCGGCGCCCGCTCCTCGGTCGTCGCCGGCGTGGTGTCCTCGTCCGCCTCGTCCGTGGCCTCCTCGACCACGTCGTCCTCGTCCTCGATCTCGACCGGAGCGAACGTCGTGGTGTTGATCGACGCGCTCTGCACGACCGGGCGCACCGACAGTTCGCCGCGCTCGAAGGCATGATACTGCGGCGGCAGGATCGCATCGTCGGCGCGCACGATGATCTGCACCCCGAAGCGGCCTTCCAGCGCCACCAGCGTCTCGCGCTTGTGGTTGAGCACATAGAGCGCGATCTCGGTCGGCGTGCGCACGATCAGGTCGTAGGCCGCGTTCTTCATCAGCGCTTCTTCGAGTGCACGCACCAGATTGAGCGCGATCGAAGCAGTCGCGCGGCGCAGCCCGGTGCCGGCGCAATGCGGGCAGGGGCTGGTCGAGCTTTCCAGAACGCCGGTACGGATGCGCTGGCGCGACATTTCGAGCAGACCGAAATGCGAGATGCGGCCCAGCTGGATGCGGGCGCGATCGTTCTTGAGGCAGTCGTTGATCTTGCGCTCGACCGCCCGGTTGTTCCGCTTCTCCTCCATGTCGATGAAGTCGATCACGATCAGTCCGGCAAGATCACGCAGCCGCAACTGGCGGGCCACTTCCTCTGCGGCTTCAAGATTGGTCTTGAGCGCGGTGTCCTCGATGTTGTGCTCGCGCGTCGCCCGGCCCGAGTTGACGTCGATCGACACCAGCGCCTCGGTCTGGTTGATGACGATGTAGCCGCCCGATCTGAGCGTCACGACGTTGTTGAACATCGCATCGAGCTGCTGCTCGACAGCGTAGCGCGCGAACAGCGGCTGCGGCTCCTTGAACGGCTTGACCATCTTGGCATGGCTCGGCATCAGCATCTTCATGAAGTCTTTCGCTTCACGATAGCCGTCATCGCCGGACACCAGCACCTCCTCGACCTCCTTGGAATAGAGATCGCGGATGGCGCGCTTGATCAGCGAGCCTTCCTCATAGACCAGCGCCGGCGCGGTCGACTGCAGGGTCAGTTCCCGCACGCTCTCCCACAGGCGCATCAGGTATTCGAAGTCGCGCTTGACCTCGGTCTTGGTCCGGCTCGCTCCCGCGGTGCGCAGGATGACGCCCATGCCATCCGGCACTTCCAGATCGGTTGCGATGGTTTTCAGCCGCTTGCGGTCTGCCGACGAGGTGATCTTGCGCGAAATGCCGCCGCCACGCGCGGTGTTGGGCATCAGCACCGAATAGCGCCCGGCCAGCGACAGATAGGTCGTCAGCGCCGCGCCCTTGTTGCCGCGCTCTTCCTTGACCACCTGCACCAGCAGGATCTGCCGGCGCTTGATGACTTCCTGGATCTTGTACTGCTTGCGCGGGCGGAAGGCGCGGCGCGGCACTTCTTCCAGCGCGTCGGCGCCGCCGATCTGCTCGATGACCTCTTCCGGGCCATCGCCGTTGCCGTTGTCGTCAGCCTGATCGTCGCCATCGCCCGAATCGCCGTTGCGATCGGCGTTGTCGCCGTGTGCGGCGTCGTTGTGGTCGTCGCCATCGTCACCGTTGTCGGACCGGTCGGCCGAACCGTTGCCATCCCCTTCGGCGTCGGATGCGTTCTCGCTTACGCTCTCGTCGGTGCTGCCGGCCTTCTTGGCCCGCTCGCTGCCACGCCCGCGCCGGCGGCGATTGCTGCCGCGACGGTTGCGCTTGTCCTCGCCATCGTCCTCGTCCTCAGAGTCGGCCTGCGCCTCCTCGTCGAGCAGGGCCTGCCGGTCGGCGACCGGGATCTGGTAGTAGTCGGGGTGGATTTCGCTGAAGGCAAGAAAGCCATGGCGATTGCCGCCGAAATCAACGAACGCCGCCTGAAGCGACGGTTCGACCCGGGTGACCTTGGCAAGATAGATATTGCCGCGGAGTTGTCGTCTTGAGGCGGATTCGAAATCGAATTCTTCGACGCGGTTACCCTTTGTCACCACCACCCGGGTTTCTTCCGGGTGGGAGGCATCGATCAGCATTTTGGATGTCATCAGAGTCTCGTAACAGGTTTGGCGGCAGCGCGGGCGTGGAACGCCACGACGGGACGGGCCATGAGTGGCCGGCCCAGGAAAGGCATGGTGATGCCGGCGCTGCCGATCGGTCAGGATGAACGAATGAAGCAGGAAAGAAGCGCGCCCACCCGTCGACAGGACGGCGGCGGCTCCGGTGAAGAGGCGTCATGGCTGAAAGAGGGGGCGAAGCGCGGCCCGCCGGTACACTCTCTGGCGAGACCCTTGCAAAGCTCCGCATCCATTCAGCCCTTGATCCAAGAGGCCGAACCAATCGCAGGAGAGCGCCGTTCCGGCCAGGTATATCTGCGCTGCCTCGGCAATCAGAGGCAGCCACCGGCCCGGCAAGACGCGGCGCATGGCGGGCGCGTCGAAAGCCTCGACTCGGGATCGAAGCCGGATAATTTGTTCTAAGAACCGGTTCGCAGAATTGCAAGTGACAATCGTCCGGCAAGTTGCTGAACCGGTTGGCAGAAATTGCCAAATCGGTGAATGACCGCGACCCGAGGTCCGGCAGGGTGGCCTGATACGCGCGGCAGGGCCGGTTTGTTCCACGCCATATCGTCTGGTAGAATTCCTTCACCATAGACGCATAATCTGGCATTGTCCGGTCTGTCTCCGGACAGGTTTGCCGTTCCGGAGTCGGGATTTGCTGCACAGACGGTTCATTGCTGCGTTTTGCGCGCTGGTGCTGTGTGCCATCGGCGGGGTCATGCCGTCAGCGGCAGAGGACCGGCCGAACCAGCCGGCCATTGCCTCCAGTGCCGTGGTCTATTCCCTCGCGCTGACCGCGCGGCCGACCGGCGCGAGCCTCGTTCTCGATGTCTCGCGCGAGATTGATTACGCCATCAAGGTGCTGCGCCAGCCCGACCGGCTCGTCATCGACCTGCCGAAGGTTGTGTTTGCCGCCGGCGGGAGCAAGCCTGCCGGACGTGTCGGACCGGTCTCTGCCTATCGATATGGTCTGTTCTTTGCCGACCGGTCGCGCATCGTGCTCGATCTGGCGGAGCCGGCGGTGGCTGAGCGGGTCGATTCGATCGAATCCGGCGGGCGGCGCCGGCTTGTGGTCCATCTGGCCAAGGTCGACCGCGCCCGTTTCGCGGCCGCCATCGCTGAAACGGCGGGCGATCCGCCTCAGGCCGCCGCGGCGACGCCGCTGCCCCCGCCGCCCGGTGCGGGCGAGGGCCGCCCGCGACGGCCGCTGGTGGTGATCGATCCGGGG
>CALCZO010000232.1 GCA_937903315.1 uncultured Alphaproteobacteria bacterium | reverse complement strand
GGGTCCTCAGCGCTGGTCCGGGTCGAGCCCGGGGAGGGGAATGGAACGGGCCGCGTCGATCACGGCGCCGGAGGTGACAAGATCGATCGCCGCCGCGATGTCGGGGGCGATATGGCGGTCTTCGTCGAGATGCGGCACGCGGGCGCGCACGGTCGACCGTACCGCTTCAAGCGCGGCGCTGGAGGTCAGCGGCGCATGGAAATCGCAGGCCTGCGCGGCGGCAATGAGTTCGATCGCAAGGATCGCATCGACATTGCGCGCCATGCGGGCGAGCCGGCGCGCGCCATGCGCGGCCATCGAGACGTGGTCTTCCTGATTGGCCGAGGTCGGGATGGAATCGACACTGGCCGGGAACGCCATCTGCCGGTTCTCCGCCACCAGCGCAGCGGCGGTGACCTGCGGGATCATGTAGCCGGAGTTGAGGCCGGGCTTCGGGGTCAGGAAAGCCGGCAGGCCCGACAGCGCCGGGTCAACCAGCATGGCGATGCGCCGTTCGGCCAGCGAGCCCATCTCGCACAGGGCCATCGCGATCATGTCGGCGGCAAACGCCACCGGCTCGGCGTGGAAATTGCCGCCCGACAGCGCCTCGCCGGTATCGGAGAAGATCAGCGGATTGTCCGATACGCCGTTGGCCTCGGTCACCAGCGTCGTCGCCGCCTGCCGGATGAGATCGAGCACCGCGCCCATCACCTGCGGCTGGCAGCGCAGGCAATAGGGGTCCTGCACCCGCTCGTCGCCGACAAGATGCGAGGCGCGGATTGCCGAACCGGCCATCAGATGGCGCAAGGCTGCCGCCGTTTCGATCTGTCCGCGATGCCGGCGCACGGCATGGATGCGCGGATCGAACGGCGCATCCGAGCCGCGCGCCGCGTCGGTCGACAGCGCACCGGTGACCAGCGCCGTGCGGAACACGCGCTCGGCCTCGATCAGCCCGGCGAGCGCCTGTGCGGTGGAAAACTGCGTGCCGTTGAGCAGCGCCAGCCCTTCCTTCGGGCCAAGCACCAGCGGCGCAAGACCGGCATCGGCCAGCGCCTTGGCGGCAGGCTGGACGGTACCATCGACGCTGATCGCGCCGACACCGATCAGCGTGGCCGTCAGATGCGCCAGCGGTGCCAGATCGCCCGAGGCGCCGACCGATCCCTGTTCGGGCACGACCGGGACCAGCCCGTGACCGAGCAGCGCGGCCAGCCCGTCCAGCGTGGCGAGGCTGACGCCCGACACGCCCTGCGCAAGGCTGGCGAGCTTCAGCGCCATCATCAGCCGGACAATTCGCGCGGGTGTCGGATCGCCGACGCCGGCGGCATGGGACAGCACGATGTTGCGCTGGAGCGTCGCCAGATCAGCCGCCTCGATCCGAACGCTGGCGAGCTTGCCGAAGCCGGTGTTGATGCCATAGACCGGCTCGCCCTTGGCGATGATTGCCGCCACGGTCGCCGCCGACCGCGTAACGCCGGCACGGCAACCGGGATCGAGCTGGGGCGTCGCGCCGCGATAGATGGCCTGCCAGTCAGCCAGCCGGGCCGCGCCAGGCATCAATGCGATTGTGGTCATTGCCCCCTCCAGATACGGCTGTGCAGCGGGTTGAACCCGATGCGGTAGACGAGTTCGGCCGGCTCCTCGATCGACCAGATGGCGAGATCGCAGGATTTTCCAGCCTCAAGCGTGCCGGTCTCGCCCGCCAGACCGAGCGCGCGGGCGGCGTTGCGGGTAACACCGGCGAGGCATTCCTCGACCGTCAGGCGAAACAGCGTCGCGCCCATGTTCATCGCCAGCAGCAGCGAGGTCATCGGCGAGGAGCCGGGGTTGCAATCGGTCGCCAGCGCCATGGCGACGCCGGCCCGCCGGAATGCCTCGACCGGCGGCTTCTGAGTCTCGCGCAGGAAATAGAACGCACCGGGCAGCAGAACGGCCACCGTGCCAGCCTCGGCCATCGCGGCGGCGCCGGCTTCGTCAGTATACTCAACATGATCGGCCGACAGGGCGCCGTAACGGGCGGCCAACGCGGCACCGCCGAGGTTTGACAACTGGTCAGCATGGAGCTTCACCGGCAGGCCGCACCCGCGCGCTGCCTCGAACAGCCGCGCCGTCTGGGCGGGCGAAAAGGCGATACCCTCGCAGAACGCATCGACAGCATCGGCCAGACCCGCTGCGGCCACCGCCGGCAGCATGTCGGTGATCACCGTGTCGATGTAGCGGTCTGTGTCGCCCCCGGCCTCCGGCGGCAGGGCATGAGCGCCGAGAAAGCTGGTGACCACGCGGACCGGCCGCACCGCGCCAAGGCGCCGCGCCGCAGCCAGCATCCGCATCTCTGTGGCCCGGTCGAGGCCGTAGCCCGACTTGATCTCGACCGTGGTGACGCCTTCGCCGATCAGCGTGTCGAGCCGCGGCAGCGCGCCGGCCACCAGCGCCTCCTCGCTGGCCGCCCGCGTGGCGCGCACGGTCGAAACGATACCGCCGCCGGCCCGCGCGATCTCCTCATAGGTGGCTCCGGCCAGCCGCTGCTCGAATTCGCGCGCGCGGTTGCCGCCAAACACCAGATGGGTGTGGCAATCGACAAGGCCGGGGGTGATCCAGCGTCCTTCGCAATCGATGGTTTCGGCGGCGCTCAGCCCCGTCGGCAGGTCAGCCTCCGGGCCGGCGAAGACAATGCGGCCACCCTTTGACGCCACAGCGCCATGGTCGATGACGCCGAGGCCGGAGTGGCCGGCCAGCGTCGCCAGCCGCGCCTTGCGCCAGAGCCTGTCAACCTGCATGATCACGCCTCCCGGACCTGCTTAATTGTCTATACATAATAGCCGTGCCGGGCTATTGTCCAGACCAAAGTTCATCCGGCCGGGAGAGAGAGAATGGACGAGGTTCGGTTCGATCACGCGCTGCTGCCCGAGGGCTGGCGGCGCGATGTGGTGATCGGCATCGAGGGCGGCCTGATCCGCTCGATCCGGGCGGACGCACCGCAGTCCGGCGTCACGCATGGCGGCGCCATCGCCCTGCCCGGACTGGCCAGCCTGCACAGTCACACCTTCCAGCGCGGCATGGCGGGACTGGCGGAGGTGCGCGGCCCGTCCGGCGACAGTTTCTGGACCTGGCGGCAGGTGATGTACCGCTTTCTCGGGCAGCTGACACCGGACGATGTCGAGGCGATCGCCGCCTTTGCCTTCATGGAAATGCTGGAAGGCGGGTTCACCTCGATCGGTGAATTCCACTACCTGCATCACGCGCCCGACGGCAGCCCCTATGCCGACAGGGCCGAACTCTCCGGTCGAATCGTCGCGGCGGCACGAGACAGCGGCATCGGCCTGACACTGCTGCCGGTCCTCTACAGCCACGGCGGGTTTGGCGGCCAGCCGCCGGTCGAGGGACAGCGACGGTTTCTCAACGACCGGGACGGCTATGCCGCGCTGCTCGATGGCGCGCGCGTCCACGCCCGCGGCCTGCCGCACAGTGTCGTCGGCATCGCGCCGCATTCGCTGCGCGCGGTCAGTCCCGGGGCGCTGACGGCGCTGGTCGGCGCCACGCCGGCCGGGCCGGTCCATATCCATATCGCCGAGCAGGAAAAGGAAGTGGCCGATTGCCTTGGCTGGAGCGGTGCGCGCCCGGTCGAATGGCTGCTGGCCAACCAGCCGGTCGATGCCCGTTGGTGCCTGATCCACGCCACCCATATGACCGATGCGGAAACGCGCGGCGTGGCTGCGGCGGGCGCGGTCGCCGGTCTGTGCCCGATCACCGAGGCCAATCTCGGCGATGGCGTGTTCAATCTCGGCGTTTTTCAGGAGGCTGGCGGCCGGTTCGGGGTCGGCACCGATTCCAACGTCGAGATCACCGCGCCAGGCGAACTCAAGCAGCTCGAATACAGCCAGCGTCTGCACCATCGCGGACGCAACCTCGCCGCCGGCGCCGAAGGTCAGTCAACCGGCGAGACATTGTACTGCGCAGCGGCCGCCGGCGGTGCGCAGGCGCTGGCGCGCGGTCGCGGCATTCTGGCCGCCGGCGAGGCGGCTGATATCGTCGTGCTGGACGACGCCCACCCTGATCTGGCCCATGGTGCGGTCGGTTCTGTCCTTGATCGTTATGCCTTTGTCGCCGGATCGCGGTGCGTTTCCGCAGTTTACAGCAGCGGTATCCGGGTTGTGGACCATGGGGTACATCGCTTAAGGGATGCGATCAGCCGCCGCTATATCGAGACGATGCGGCGCGTCACCGCAGATTGGTAGGGCCGACGATTGGACCATAACGAGCCGCTGCCGCGCTATCTCGAAATCCAGCGGGATGTGCAGGCCCATATTGCCTCGGGCGATTGGGCGCCGGGCAGCCGCGTGCCGCCCGAACACGAATTGCAGGCCCGTTATGCCTGCTCGCGGATGACGGTCAACAAGGCGCTGTCGACGCTGGCCAGCGCCGGTCTGATCGTGCGCCGCCGCCGCTCGGGCAGTTTCGTCGCCAGCCCCAAGTCACAACAGTCGATTCTCGAGATCCACGATATTCAGGCCGAGATCAGCGCTTCGGGCCGCAGCTACCGCTTCGAGGTGCTGAAACGCGAGCGGCGCGGCGCCAGCGCCGAGGATGCCGAGCGGCTGGAGATTGCGCCGGGCACGCCTGTGATCGCGCTGCACCTCCTGCATCATGCCGATGACCGGCCGTTCGTGGTCGAGGAGCGGTTGCTCAATCTCGACGTGGTCCCTCAGGCGCGTGACGAGCCGTTTGAGGTCTCTCCGCCCGGCACATGGCTGCTCAATCTGGTCCCGTGGACCGAGGCCGAACACGTCATCCGCGCCGAACTCGCCGGTGCAAACTCCGCCCGGCTGTTGCGACAGGACCGGCCGGCTGCGGTGCTGATTGTCGAGCGGCGGACGTGGCAGTCGGGGGCGACCATCACCTGGGTCAGGCTGACCTATCCGGGCGACCGCCACCAGCTCAACAGCCATTTCAGCCCGTCGACGCGGATCGGCGCCTGACCTGCCGTCTCAGTGCGTGGCGGCCAGCACGGCCTCGGCGCGGATTTCCTCGGTCAGCCGCGCCTTGAAGTCCGAGAATTCGGGCGAGGTCTTCAGCGTGTAGTGGCGCGGATGCGGCAGGTCGATCGGCACATCGGCCTTGATCCGACCGGGGCGGGCGCTCATCACGAGGCAGCGCGAGGCGATGAAGATCGCCTCCTCGATGTCATGGGTGACGAACAGCACGGTCTTTTTCTCGCGCTCCCAGATGCCGAGCAGCAGCTCCTGCATCAGCGCGCGGGTCTGGTTGTCGAGCGCGCCGAACGGCTCGTCGAGGAGCAGAATGGCCGGATCGTTGGCGAGCGCACGGGCGATCGCGGTGCGCTGCTGCATGCCGCCCGACAGCTGCTTGGGCCAGTGATGCTCGAAACCGCGCAGGCCGACCTTGTCGACATAGGCGGCGACGATCTCCTTCTGCTGGCTCTCCGGCATGCCCTTTTCGCTCAGGCCGAAGGCGATGTTCTGCTCCACCGTCAGCCACGGAAACAGCGTGTAGCTCTGGAACACCATGCCGCGATCGGGACCCGGCCCGGTGATGATGCGCCCGTCGAGCCGGATGGTGCCCGCTGTCGGCCGGTCGAGGCCGGCGATCATCCTCAGCAACGTGGATTTACCGCAGCCCGACGGGCCGAGGATGGTGACAAAGTCGTTGTCGCCGATCGTCAGTGTCGTCGGTTGCAGGGCGGTGACCGGCGCGCGACCCTTCACGCCGGGGAACACGCGGGTCAGGTTCTCGACAATGAGCTTGCTCATGCCAGCCTCCACGGGAACAGCCGGGCGTTGATCAGTTTGAACAGATAATCCGACACCAGCCCGATCACTCCGATGACGATGATGCCGAAGATGATCTGCCCGGTCGCCATCAGCGCCTGGCTGTCGATGATCATGTGGCCGATGCCGGACGACGAGCCGATCAGTTCGGCGACGATGACATAGGTCCAGGCCCAGCCGAGCACGAGACGCAGGATTTCAGCGATTTCCGGCGCATTCATCGGGATCAGCACGCGCCGCACGACGCTGCCGTCGCCCGAACCGAGCGTGTAGGCGGCTTCAACGAGATCGCGCCGCGTGTTGCCGACGACCACGGCCACCATCAGGATGATCTGGAACACCGAACCGATGAAGATCACCAGCAGCTTCTGGGCCTCGCCAAGGCCCGCCCACAGGATCAGCAGCGGCACGAACGCCGAGGCCGGCAGGTAGCGCGCAAACGAGACGAATGGTTCGAGGAACGCCTCGACCGGCTTGTAGGCGCCCATCAGCACGCCAAGCGGCACGGCGATCAGCGCAGCGAGTACGAACCCGCCGACAACCCGCCAGATGGTCACGCCGATATCGGAGAGAAAGCCGAATTGCGTCAGCAGCTTCCAGCCGTCCGTGATCATGGTCAGGGGATCGGCAAGAAAGATTTTCGGCACGAAGCCGCCGAAGGTCGCCACGCCCCAGCCGGCGAAAAACAGCACGAAAAAGGAGATGCCGAGCGCGATCTTGCGTCCCGGCGAGACAGGTTCGAGCGGTCGCACGATGAATCCCCCTCTGGAGAACCGGATCCGGCGTCAGGCGGCGGGCGACGGCATCCGCCGCCCGCGCACCATGGCGGCGCTTACTGGATGAAGCGTGTGTCAGCCAATGCGGACATGTCCGGCTTCTGCTTGATGATGCCGAGTTCGAGCAGAAGATCGGCGGCTTCGGCCGAGAACTTGGCATGGTCGCCGGCAAAGAACGCCTTGTTCGCTGCCTTGTCCTGCCAGCGCAGGTTGGCCGCCGACTTGCCGAAGGCCTCGCCGGTCTGCTTCACGTCCGCGCCCATGATCTCGTAAGCCTTGGCCTGATCCTTCTTGATCATGTCGAGCGCTTCGAAGTAGCTGTCGGCAAACGCCTTGGTCGCCTTCTCGTTTTCGGCGATGAACTTCGGCGTGCAGCCGAAGGTGTCCATGATCATCGGATAATCGAGCGTGGTGGCGATGATCTTGCCCGACTGCGGGGCGGCACGAACCGCCGAAAGATACGGCTCATAGGTCATCGCCGCGTCGTTCTGGCCGGCGATGAACGCCTGCGCCGCCGGACCCGGCTCCATGTTGACGACAGTCACGTCCTTGACGCTCAGGCCGTTCTTCTTGAGGAACCAGGCGAGCGTGAAATACGGCGCCGTGCCGGGCGCGGAGGCAGCCACCGTCTTGCCCTTGAGGTCGGCGATCTTGCCGATCGAGGCGCGCACGGCCATGCCGTCGGCGCCGTAGCTCTTGTCGAGCTGGAACAGCTGCTTGGTCGGCACGCCGTTGGCGTTCCAGACGATCCAGGTCTCGACCGTGGTCGCCGCGCACTGGATGTCGCCCGACAGGATCGCCAGATGGCGCGAGGCCTGCGGGATCTTCTTGATGGTGACATCAAGGCCGTTCTTCTTGAAGATCCCGGCCTCCTTGGCCAGAACCAGCGGCGCAAAACCGGTCCAGCCGGAGATGCCGATGGAAACCTTCGTTTCCTGAGCGGCAGCCGGGGCGGCCATGGCAAGCCCTGCACCCAGGGCGATGATAGCAAGCGGTTTCAGGGTCATAAGCTTCTCCTCCTCGCAACGACCGTAACGGTCAATCAAGCATTGGCACGCGCAATTGTCTAGACATATTCGCGCGGAGCTACCCGGTTCCCTCCGGCGTACCGATGTGGCAGGCGACAGTGCCGCCATGCGCGGCCTGTGCCAGCACGGGCGCTTCGGCGGCACAGCGCGGGCCGGCGAGCGGGCAGCGCGGGTGGAAATGACAGCCTGCCGGCGGGTTGATCGGCGAGGGGATCTCGCCATGGATCGGCGTGAAGCGGCGGTTGCGGGCATCGAGCCGCGGCACGTTGTCGAGCAGAGCGCGTGTATAGGGATGGGCGGGCGACTCAAACAGCGCCTGCGTCGAGGCGGTCTCGACGATCCGGCCGAGATACATGATCACGACCCGGCTGGCGATGTGGCGGACAACGCCGAGATCGTGGCTGATGAACAGGTACGTCAGGTCGAGTGACTCACGCAAGTCCATGAAAAGATTGAGGACCTGCGCCTGGATCGAGACATCGAGCGCGGCAACGGACTCATCGCACACCAGAACTTTCGGGTTGACGGCCAGCGCTCGCGCAATCCCGATCCGCGCCCGCTGCCCGCCCGAGAACTGGTGCGGATAGCGCCGCGCATACGAGCTGTCGAGCCCGACGCGGGCCAGCGCCGCCGCGACCGCATCGTCCCGGTCGGCCCTGGCAACCAACCCGTGCACCACCGGCGCCTCGCCGATGATGTCGCCCGCCCGCATCCGGGGATTGAGCGAGGCCATCGGGTCCTGAAAGATCATCTGGACGCCGAGCGTATAGGCCTTCTGCGCCTCCGAAGGCAGGCTGGCGACATCCGCGCCATGCCACAGGACACGCCCGTCGCTCGGCTCGTGAATCCCGGCCACCAGCCGCCCGACGGTCGATTTTCCGCAGCCGGATTCGCCGACAAGCCCGACGATTTCACCTTCTTCGAGATCGAATGTCACCCGATCGACCGCATGCACGGTGATCGAACGGTTGTTCGCCCCCATCATGTTCGCGATCTTGCCGGCCAGATCGAGCGGTTTGACGAATCGCTTCGACACCGCCTCAAGCTGGATCAGGGCAGGGGCCTTGCTCATGACAGTGCCTCCGCTGCCGCGACATGGCACGCGGCCCGTGTGCCGCCGGTGGCGCTCAGCTCCGGCCGTGTGGTCCGGCAGCGCTCGATCGCGACGGTGCAGCGCGGTGCAAACGCACAGCCCGGCGGCAGGTTGGCCAGCGAGGGGGCTGCGCCCGAGATCTGGGCCAGCCGCTCGCCGCGCTTTCCGAGACTTGGGACCGAACCGATGAGCCCGCGCGTATAGGGATGGCGCGGGTCATCGAGCACGGCATCGATCGGGCCTTCCTCGACGATGCGCCCGCCGTACATCACGGCAACACGCTGGGCGAGACCGGCGATCACGGTCAGGTCATGGGTGATCCAGATCAGGGCGGTGCCGGTGTCGCGCGCCAGTTCCTGCACCTTGGCGAGAATCTGGCTCTGGATCGTCACGTCGAGCGCGGTCGTCGGCTCGTCCGCGATGATGACGCGCGGCCGGTGCAGGAGCGCGATCGCGATGGCGACGCGCTGGCGCATCCCGCCCGAGAACTGATGCGGATAGGCGTCGAGCCGCTCCTCCGGCGAGGGAATGCCGACCATTGCGAGCGCCTCAGCTGCGCGGGCGCGCGCTGCCGCATGCGACACCGCCTCGTGCGCCTGCACCGTCTCGATCATCTGCGTCGAGATTTTCAGGACCGGATTGAGCGTCATCATCGGATCCTGGAAGATCATCGCCAGATCCTTGCCGCGAATCCGCCGTGCCTCCTCGTCCGGCAGACCGGCGATGTTGCGGCCGCCGAACCGGATCGTGCCTTCGACCACGCGGCCCGGCGGATCGATCAGTCCGAGGATCGAAAAGCCGGTCACGCTCTTGCCCGAGCCGGATTCGCCGACAAGACCGAGAATCTCGCCCTCATTGAGCTTAAGCGACACGCCATCGACCGCCTTGACCACGCCCGAGCGGGTGAAGAAATGGGTCTTCAGCCCCTCGACCTCAAGCACCGGCGCGGCCATGTCAGCGCTCCAGCCGCGGGTTGAGCACGTCGCGCAGCCGGTCGCCGACGAGATTGATCGAGACGATGGTGAACAGCAGTGCGAGGCCGGGGAACACGCTGATCCAGTACTTGCCCGACAGCATGTACTGAAAGCCATTGGCGATCAGCACGCCGAGCGACGGCTCGGTCTGCGGCAGGCCGACGCCGAGGAACGACAGCGTGGCCTCCAGCGAGATCGCATGGGCCGTCTGCACCGTCGCCACCACGATCACCGGGGCAAGGCAGTTGGGCAGGATGTGGCGAAACAGCGTGCGGGCATGCGACAGGCCGAGCGAGCGGGCCGCCTCGACATAGTCCTTGCGCCGCTCGACCAGCGCCGAGCCGCGCACGGTGCGGGCATAATAGGCCCATTGCACCAGCACCAGCGCCAGGATGATCTTGTCGACGCCCTTGCCGAACATCGCCACGAGGATGAGCGCGACGAGCACGGACGGCAGCGACAGCTGCAGGTCGACGACGCGCATGATGGCTGTCTCGACCCGCCCGCCGGCATAGGCCGCGACCAGCCCCAGCGCCATGCCGAGGCTGGCGGCGATGAGACAACTGGCGGCACCGACCGCAAGCGAGATGCGCAGCCCGTAGAAGATCGCCGAGAAGATGTCGCGCCCCACCCCGTCCGAGCCGAGCAGCATGGTGAACCCTTCGGCCGCCTGTGCCCCCGGCGGCTGGCGCGAATCCATCAGATCGACGCGGGCCAGATCATAGGGGTCTTGCGGCGCATAGAGCGGCGCAGCCAGCGCCGCAGCGACGATCACGACGAACACGACCAGCCCGGCCACCGCGATCCGGTCCTCGGAAAAGCGGGCGACAAACCGGCGGAACGGGGTTTCCTCGATCGTGCTCATGCGCTGGCCTCGCTCAGCCGGACGCGCGGGTCGAGCAGGGAATAGAGAATATCGACGATCAGATTGATCATGACGAACAGGCAGACGACGACGATGACATAGGCGACGATCACCGGCCGGTCGAGCCGCTGGATCGCTTCGAGCAGCAGCTTGCCCATGCCCGGCCAGGCAAAGATCGTCTCGGTGACGACCGAAAAGGCGACCAGCGAGCCGAATTCCAGCCCCAGCACCGTGACGATCGGGATCATGATGTTCTTCAGGATATGCACGCCGACGATCCGGCGCGGCGCAAGACCCTTGGCGCGGGCGAACTTGACGTAATCCTGCAAGGCGGCCTCCCGCGCGCCGGCCCGCGCCAGCCGGATGACCAGCGAGATTTTCAGCAGCGCCAGATTGAACGCCGGCAGCAGGATATGGCTCAGCCCGTCAAGCGAGGTCATCGACGTCTCGATGCCGAGGATATGGCCGGCCGGCCCGCGACCCGTCGCCGGAAGCCAGCCGAGCATGACCGCAAAGACCATGATCAGCATCAGTCCGACCCAGAAGGTCGGCAGCGAGAAGCCGAGGATCGACACGGCCATGATGCCGCGCGAGACGGGATGGTCCGGCTTCAGTCCGGCGAACAGCCCGAGCGGAATGCCGATCACGATCGCCAGTACCAGCGCGACCACAGCCAGCTCCAGCGTCGCCGGCATCCGTTCGAGGATCAGCTTGATCGCCGGCGTGCCATGCACGAACGAGCGGCCGAGATCGCCCTGGAGGATGCCCTTGACGAAGTGCAGGAACTGGATGTGGATCGGCTGGTCGAGACCGAGGCTGCGCGAGACTTCGGCAAT
>CALCZO010000231.1 GCA_937903315.1 uncultured Alphaproteobacteria bacterium | reverse complement strand
GCAGCGGCTGACGCAGCGACGCCGGCACGGCCGGATAGGCCGCGAGGGCAAAATCGAGCGCCTCGCCGGTCAGCGTCCAGAAATCGCAGTAGCGGCCCATCAGCGTGCGCGTCCAGGTGTATTCAAGCTGCTTGGCCCGCCACAGAGCAGAAAACGCCGCTGCGTCCGGCCCCATGGCCGGGCGATGCGCCGCCATCGCAGCGTGGACATCGAACAATGTGCCATAGGCATCGAAGGCATAAGCGGTCACGCTGTCGATGGCAGTTTCCGACACCTGATGATTTGCGCGAAAGACCATCATGACCCCTTTTCTTGTGCGATTTCGGCGATACGCTGGCCATGAGAGCCAACCGTCAGACCGGGAGATTGCGTGATGCGTATTGTCGTGGGTTCCGTCCTGATTGCAATCAGCACGACAGTCCTTGCCCAATCCTCCCAGCCTGCACCTTCTCCTGCCGCCCCCAAACCGCTGGATGCGGCGCGGTTCCGGCCGATCACCGGCGCCGATCTCGACAAACTGCCGTCCGGGTGCAGTTTTGCCGCCCTGCGCGGCAAGGACATGATCGCAATTTCTGTCGGGGACGGCCCGCCGGGCGCTTCCGGCAAGCCCGGACAGGTGCCGTTCTGGTTCAAGATCGACGGCAGGATCGTCAAGGCCAGCGGTACCCTCGGCAAGAAGACCAGGACCCAGCATATCGGCAGCTGGACCGGCATGGTTGCCGGCCATTCCGTCACGATCACCGAGGGCAAGCTCAACCCGAAGGTCAAGAACGACGGCGGCGGACAGGGCGGTGCCGGCACGCTGGAGTGGGTGGCCGGCGAGGCGAAGGGCTCACTGCCGGTGACCTGGGAAGCGGGCTGCTGACGCCAGAGCCAACAAACCGTTCACCCGGCATTAATCTCGTATTGAGCATAAGAACGGCGATCCGCTGAACCGGCGGAGGCAGCCTGTCGCATCATCGCGCCCTGTGCCTCTGGCAGGGGATCGTTCCGCCGCCGACCCAAGGGAGATTGACCTCATGAGCCTTGCCCCGACCCGCCGTACCGTGCTTGGCGCCGCCGTTGCGGTCGCTGCCGTTCCCGCCGCCTTTGCCGCGCCGTCCGCCGCAACGCCCATGGCGACGGTTGTCCCTGCCGCCCCCGTTGCCTCCGGCAGCGTGCGCGCGCTGTGGGACGAGGTGGTCAACCTGACCATCCGCATGGGTGCCCATGCCGATGCCCTCGGCAAGGCCAACCCGGCCACCGGCCTGCCCGGCTGGATGTATGTCAGCGGCGAGGCCAACGACCTTGGCAATGCGCGCTATGATGCGCTCGTTGCCATCCTGAAGGCCGCGCCTGCGAGCGCCGAGGACCTCGACATCATGACCCGAGCCGCCAGCCATTGCGATATCGTGCAGGGTCCGGTCAGCTTCGCCAACCAGCGCGTGGCGATGGCCGAGCAGCGGCTGATGGCCGCCTGATCCTCCGCTCCGCACCATCGTGACCTGACTGCCCGCCGCTGCCCAGACGGCGGGCTTTTTTTCATCCGTCGCGGACGGATCGACCAAAGATGCAGCCGCGACCGTCTTTTCTTGTCGGGCGTCGGGGCGTATGCATCGTCATCATGACCGATCTTGCCCTTGCTTCCGAGTTTCCCGCCGCCTCGCGTGAGGCATGGCTGGCGCTGGTCGACGGTGTGCTGAAAGGCGCCGACTTCGACCGTCGCCTTGTGGCCCGCACCTATGACGCGCTGGCGCTGCAACCGCTCGAACCGCGCAAGGCAGGCGCCCGGCCGCTTGGCCGTGCCCGCCCCGGCGCACCGTGGCTGGTCGCCCAGCGGATCGATCATCCAGACGCGGGCGACGCCAACCGGCAGACGCTCGACGATCTGATGGGCGGGGCAAATGCGCTGACGCTGGTGTTTTCGGACGCCAACAATGCCCACGGCTTCGGCCTGAAGGATGCCAGCCGGGAGACGCTGACGCGCGTGCTCGGGCAGGTCCATCTCGATATGGGCGTGACGCTGATGCTCGATGTCGGACGCCAGTCGAAGGATGCCGGCGTGGTCATCGGCGCGATTGCCCGGTCCAAGGGTCTGTCGCCAGCCGATCTCGACATCCATTTCGGCTACGACCCGCTTGGCCTGCTGGCCGCCGGCAAGGGCGAGATGAGCGAATGGGCCGCGGTCGGCCCGCTGGTCGCCGGGCTGGTGCGCGATCATCGCGCGCAAGGCTTCAAGGGGCCGTTCCTGTCGCCGGACGGGCGGATCATCCATGCCGCCGGCGGGTCCGAGGCGCAGGAGCTGGCCTTCGTGCTGGCCTCAGGCGTTGCCTATCTCAGGGCACTGGAGGCGGGCGGACTGTCGCTGGAGGACGCGCGCGATTCGCTGTCGCTGCGCCTTGCCGTCGATGCCGACCAGTTCCTGTCGATCGCCAAGCTCAGGGCCGCGCGGCGGCTGTGGGCCGAGGTCGAGACAGCCTGCGGGCTTGAGCCGAAGCCGGTGTTCATCGCCGCCGAAACCGCATGGCGGATGATGACCCGCACCGATGCCAATGTGAACATGCTGCGCACGACGGTGGCGTGTTTTGCCGGCGCGGTTGGCGGGGCGGACCTGATCACGGTGCTGCCCTACAGCGCCGCGCAGGGCCTGCCCGAAGCGACGGCCCGCCGGCTGGCGCGCAATACCCAGATCGTGCTGGCCGAGGAAGCCAGCCTCGCCCGCATCGCCGATCCCGCAGCCGGCTCCGGCACCATCGAGGCGGCGACCGACGCACTGGTGCAGGAAGCCTGGCAGCTGTTCGCCGACATCGAGGCCGAAGGTGGACTTGCCGTGGCCCTGCCGCGCCTTGCTGCCAACGTGACGCGGGTGCGTGCCGCGCGGATCCGGGCTGTTGCCTCGCGCAAGGACCCGCTGACCGGTACGTCCGAATTCCCCAACATCCACGAGGCGCCGGCGCCGGTTGCTGAGCCGATGCCGGCCGTCACCGCAACCGGGATGCTCGCGCCCTGCCGCCTGTCCGAGGCTTATGAAACGCTGCGCGGGCGCGCCGATGCCGCCGCACGGACCGGACAGCGCCCGGCCGTCTTCCTCGCCAATCTCGGCACCATCCCCGATTTCACCGCCCGGACGATCTTTGCCAAGAATTTCTTCCAGGCTGGCGGGCTGGCCGCCCCGGCCAACGACGGCTTTGCCGACACTGCCGCGATGGTCGCGGCCTTCCGGGCGTCGGGCGCGCGAATAGCCTGCCTGTGCTCGTCGGATGCCGTTTACGCCAGCGACGCGGTCAGAGCGGCCGGCGCACTCATCGAGGCGGGCGCATCGCTGTATCTCGCCGGCAAGCCCGGCGATCTTGCGGCGGCGCTTGAGACGGCGGGCGTCACCCGATTCGTCTTCGCCGGCTGCGATGCGGTGGCCACATTGACCGAGGCGCAAAAGCTCGCGGGGCTGTGACGCAGCGCTTGTCAGAACCGCGTTTTGACCCTACCATCTAGACAGAACTGACGACAGGGGACGTTTCCATGCAGCTTACGCCTTACGCGCCGATGATGGATGGGTTTGTGGCCGGCACCGACCGTGCCGCGCTGGTGCGCAAGATTGCGCTCGTGGTGGCCGGCTCGCTGGCGCTGGCGCTTTCCGCCAAGGTGCAGGTTCCGTTCTATCCGGTTCCGATGACGATGCAGACGCTGGTGGTGCTGGTGATCGGCGCGACCTTCGGCCTGCGCCTTGGGCTGGCGACCGTTGCGCTCTATCTGGTCGAAGGCCTTGCCGGGTTGCCGGTGTTCGCCTCCGGTGCCGGCCCGGCCTACATGATGGGACCGACGGGCGGGTACCTCGCCGGCTTTGTCGCCGCCGTCGCCCTGATGGGCCTTGGCGCGCAGCGCGGGCTGGACCGCAGCCTTGCCGGCAGCCTGGTGCTGATGAGCGTTGGACATCTGGTGATTCTGGCGCTCGGCTTTGCCTGGCTGGCGGTGCTGGTCGGTGCCGACAAGGCGTTTGCGCTCGGCGTGGCGCCGTTCGTCTGGGCCACCGTGTTCAAGACGCTGCTCGCCGCCGGGCTGGTGCCAGCCCTGTGGTCGCTGGTCCAGCGCTACCGCGGCTGATTACAGTCCTGTTACGATCCTACCGACCGCCGCCCGGTTCCACCGGGCGGCGGTTTTCGTTTGACCCACGCGCATGACAGCGGCATCTGGCTGCTCTATTCTGGCTTTCGAGCAATGCGGAGGCGATTGATGGGCTACATGCGCGCGGCAGGTCTGACGACATTGCTGATGGCGTCGCTGGCAACGGCAGCGCTGGTCGGGTTCGGCGGCTGGTATTCGTCGTATTCCGGCGGTGATTTTGCCGAGCGCGTCCTGGTGTGGTTTCCGATCAGCCTGATCGGCTGCGCGCCGGTCTGTCTGGTGCTGTTCCCGCTGATCCACGGGTTGCTCAACCTGCGCGGCAAGCCTTCGGGCCGGCTGTTTGCACTGATCGGCGGGGCCTGCGGCGCATTGATTTCCGGCTATGCGCTGTTCCGGTTCCGCGGCGTGCTGTTTCCAAATCCCGGCATTGCCATTCTGGCCATTCCGGTGCTGGTGATTGCATCCGTGGTGCTCGGCTTCATCGCCGGATTCCTGTTCGAACGGCTGGCGCGCACGCCGCCCAAGGCGCGGATCGTGGTGCCCCCGCCCCCGCCCTCCAACGAAGGGCGAGTTTCCGCGCCGCGTGAAACCGTTATAACCGAGATCGTTCCGCCCGGACCGAACAAGGACGCGCCATGAGCCGCATTCCCGATTTCAGCGCCCACAGCCCCGCTTTTGCCGCCGCGCCGGGGGCCATCGGCGCGGGCGCGCCATGGATGACGCCCGAGGGCATCGCGGTGAAGCCGACCTATGGCGAAGCGGACCTTGCCGGGCTCGATTTTCTCGCCACATGGCCGGGCATCGCGCCCTATCTGCGCGGTCCTTACCCGACGATGTATGCCACCAATCCGTGGACCGTCCGGCAGTATGCCGGGTTTTCCACCGCCGAGGATTCCAACGCCTTCTACCGCCGCAATCTCGCCGCCGGGCAGAAGGGGCTGTCGGTCGCGTTCGATCTCGCCACCCACCGGGGCTATGATTCCGATCATCCGCGCGTCTCCGGCGATGTCGGCATGGCGGGGGTGGCGATCGATTCGATCCTCGACATGCGGACGCTGTTCGACGGCATCCCGCTCGACCAGATGTCGGTGTCGATGACGATGAACGGCGCGGTGCTGCCGATCCTGTCGCTCTATATCGTTGCGGCCGAAGAGCAGGGCGTCAAACCGGCGCAGCTGTCGGGCACGATCCAGAACGACATTCTCAAGGAGTTCATGGTCCGCAACACCTATATCTACCCGCCCAAGGGGTCGATGCGGATCATCTCGGACATCTTCGCCTATACGGCGCGGAACATGCCGAAGTTCAATTCGATCTCGATTTCCGGCTACCACATGCAGGAGGCCGGGGCGACGCAGGACCTCGAACTCGCCTACACCCTCGCCGACGGCGTCGAATACATCCGGGCCGGGCTGAAGGCCGGCATGACGGTCGACCAGTTCGCGCCGCGCCTGTCGTTCTTCTGGGCGATCGGCATGAATTTCTTCATGGAAGTCGCCAAGATGCGGGCCGCGCGGCTGCTCTGGGCCAAGCTGGTCAAGCAGTTCGATCCGTCGGACGCGCGGTCCCTGTCCCTGCGCACGCATTGCCAGACCTCGGGCTGGTCGCTGACCGCGCAGGACGTGCCCAACAACGTCGTGCGCACCTGCATCGAGGCGATGGCGGCGACGCAGGGGCACACCCAGTCGCTGCACACCAACGCCTTCGACGAGGCTTTGGCGCTGCCGACCGATTTTTCCGCCCGCATCGCCCGCAACACGCAATTGTTCATCCAGCAGGAGGCGGGAACCAACCGCTTCATCGATCCATGGGGCGGCTCCGCCTTCATCGAGCGGCTGACCGGCGATCTCGCCGCACGCGCCTGGGGCCACATCGAGGAGGTGGAAAGCCTCGGCGGCATGGCGAAGGCGATCGAGGCCGGCATTCCGAAGCTCCGCATCGAAGAAGCGGCGGCGCGCACGCAGGGGCGCATCGATTCGGGCATGCAGACGATCGTCGGCGTCAACAAGTACAAGCTCGACAACGAGCCGCCGGTGGATGTGCTCAAGGTCGACAACGCCGCCGTGCGCGCCAGCCAGATCGCAAAGCTCCAGCGCCTGCGCGCCGAACGCAGCCAGGGCGAGGTCGACAGGGCGCTGGCCGCGCTCGAACAGGCGGCGCGGTCGGGCGAGGGCAACCTGCTCGCGCTCGGCGTCGAGGCGGCGCGGGTCATGGCCACGGTGGGCGAGATCAGCCTCGCGCTCGAAAAGGCATGGGGCCGGCATGTCGCCG
>CALCZO010000230.1 GCA_937903315.1 uncultured Alphaproteobacteria bacterium | reverse complement strand
ATCGGCTGGCCGGCGGCGAGCCGGTCGCGGATGGTGTTCAGCAGCCGCTGCGGCACCTTCTGCGAGCCATCCATGGCGATCTGCGCTGTCCGGTGGCGCAGGGCCGAGTTGCCGTAGCGGGCGATCAGCGCATCCTTGTAGGCATCAAGGTCGCGGGCGCCGAATCCCTTGACCGTCGGGCCGATCTCCTCGTCCATCAGGGCTCGGATGAACCGGGCCATCGCGGGGTGCGAAATCGCGTCGCAGACCGTCTCCAGCCCGGCCAGCTGGCCGAGATAGGCCATGGTCGAATGCGTGCCGTTGAGCAGGCGCAGCTTCATCGTCTCATAGCGGGCGACGTCGGTGACGAGTTCCGCGCCTGCGGCCTCGAAGGCCGGGCGGCCCGACGGGAACCGGTCCTCGATCACCCATTGGCTGAACGGCTCGGTCATCACCGGCCAGGCATCCTCAACCCCGAGCGCGGCGGCCACCAGCGCCCGGTCCTGATCGGTCGTCGCCGGCACGATCCGGTCGACCATCGTTGCCGGACAGGCCACCTCGCCGGCGATGTAGGCCCCGAGTGCAGGATCGATCAGCGCGCCGAGCCGGGACAGCACCCGGTGGACGGTTTGCCCGTTGGCCGGCAGGTTGTCGCAGGTCAGCACGGTGAACGGGGCGATGCCGGCAGCCCGGCGGCGGGCCAGCGCGGCGACGATCAGCCCCGGCGCGGTCTCCGGCGCCTCGGGGTTGGCGAGATCATGGCGGATGCCGGCGTTGGTCTCGTCGAGTTCTCCGCGCGCCGGATCGTGGCAGTAGCCCTTCTCCGTCACCGTCAGCGACACGATGCGGATCTTGGGATCGCTCATCGCCGCAATCAGCGCCGCCCGCGCCGTCGTGGCAACGAGCACCTCGGCAATCGCGCCGATGACGCGCAAATCCGTCTGCTCGCCCGAGCGCACGCCGATGGTGTAGAGTCCGTCCTGAGGGTTGAGTGCCGCGGCGGTCTCGGCCGACCGCAGCGATGCACCGATGATGCCCCAGTCCATCTCGCCGGCCGCCAGCCGGTCGTCGACCATCACCGCCTGATGCGCACGATGAAAGGCGCCGATGCCGAGATGGACGATCCCCGGCGTGACCGCCGAGCGGTCATAGGCCGGGCGCTGCACGGCACCGGAAGCCAGAGGCAATGCGGCATTGGACAGGCGGGACATGGCGGTTCTCCGGAACGGCGAGGTCAGCGGCACAAGCGGGCATCGCAATATCATTTGCATGGCACAGCACGACAGCGCTAGGGGTGTATGACAACCGACAAGCTGTTGTCGAGCACAAGCGCGGAATCAGGGAGCGTATCTATGAAGCAGGGCTGGCGCTGGTTTGGGCCGAACGATCCGGTTTCGCTTGACGATATCCGTCAGGCCGGCGCCAGTGATGTTGTCTCCTCGCTGCATCACCTGCCGATCGGCGCGGCCTGGACGCGCGCCGATGTCGCGGCGCACAAGGCGCTGATCGAGCACGGGCCGGCGGGGCGCACACCGCTGGTCTGGTCGGTGATCGAGAGCATTCCGATTCCCGACGACATCAAGCGCACCGGCAGGGCCGCGAAGGCCTCGATCGAGGCATGGATTGCCAGCATGGAAGCCGCTGCCGCCGAGGGCGTCACGACGATCTGCTATAATTTCATGCCGGTGGTCGATTGGTGCCGCACCGATCTTGATCATCCGATGCCCAATGGCGCGACGGCGATGCGGTTCGATCAGGATCGCTTTGCTGCATTTGAACTCTACATTCTCGAACGCGAGGGCGCGGCGCAGGATTACGATGCGGCGGCCACCGCGCGCGCTCACCGGGCGTTTGCGGCCATGGATCAGGCCGACATCGATTATCTGATCCGCGTCATTGCCTCGGCGCTTCCCGGCTCCACCACCGAGCCGATGACCATTCCGGCCTTCCGCGAACGGCTGAAAATGTATCGCGGCATCGATCATGCGCGGCTGCGCCAGCATCTGATCGAGTTTCTCGCCGAAGTGACGCCGGCGGCCGAGGCGGCCGGCGTGCGGTTGACCATCCACCCCGACGATCCGCCGCGTCCGCTGTTCGGCCTGCCGCGCGTCGCCTCATCCGAAGCTGACTTTGCCGCCCTGTTCGCGGCGGTGCCCTCGCCGGCCAACGGCCTGTGCTTCTGCACCGGATCGCTCAGCGCGCGGGCCGGCAACGATCTTCCCGGCATGGCCGAACGGTTTGCCGCGCGCATCTATTTCACGCATCTTCGCGCCTGCAAGCGCGAGGCCGATGGCCTGTCGTTCCATGAATCGGACCATCTCGACGGCGACGTCGACATGGTGGCGGTGATGCGGGCGCTGTGGCGCGAGAACCGTGCGCGGCCGCGCGGACAGGAGATCATCCTGCGTCCCGACCATGGTCACCGGATGCTTGACGACCTCACCAAGGACCGCATCACGCCCGGCTATTCGGCGATCGGCCGGTTGCGCGGCCTCGCCGAGCTGCGCGGCATTCTCTATGCCCTCAACGCCGGCGTCTGACGAAAAAGGCCCCGCGCGCGGGGCCTTTCCTGTCGCATGCGCTGATCCGCTCACACCGGCAGGGTGTAGGCGGTCTTGACCGTGGTGTAGAATTCGCGCGCATAGGCCCCCTGCTCGCGCGGGCCGTAGCTCGAGCCCTTCCGGCCGCCGAATGGCACGTGGTAGTCAACCCCCGCCGTCGGCAGGTTGACCATCACCATGCCGGCCTCGGCGTTGCGCTTGTAGTGGCTGGCGTATTTCAGCGACGTGGTGCAGATGCCGCTCGACAGGCCGAATTCGGTGTCGTTGGCGACGGCGAGCGCTTCCTCGTAAGACTTGACGCGGAGGACGGCGGCGACGGGGCCGAACACCTCCTCGCGCGCGATCCGCATGGAGTTGGAGACCTCGCTGAACAGCGCGGGCTGGAAATAGAAACCGGGGGTGGCGCGGTTCAGGATCTCGCCGCCGCAGACGCGCCGGGCGCCTTCCTTCTCGGCGATGGTGACAT
>CALCZO010000229.1 GCA_937903315.1 uncultured Alphaproteobacteria bacterium | reverse complement strand
CGTTGGCGAGATCGGCGTTGATGCGGTTGACGATGCCTTCGTGGCTGTAGCTGCCATCCTGCCCGAACGGGATGTCGCGGAGGAAAAAATAGCGCACCGCGTCCTTGCCGTAGGTCTCGGCCATCGTGAACGGATCGACGACGTTGCCGACCGACTTCGACATCTTCTCGCCGCGGTTGGACAGGAACCCGTGGCAGAACACACGGCGCGGAACCGGGACACCGGCCGACATCAGGAACGCCGGCCAGAACACCGTATGGAACCGGACAATGTCCTTGCCGATCAGGTGGAGATCAGCCGGCCAATAGCGCCAGCGCGGCGCGTTTTCATCGGGATAGCCGGCGCCGGTGATGTAGTTGGTCAGGGCATCGACCCAGACATACATCACATGGTCATTGCTGTCGGGCACCGGCACGCCCCAGTCGAAGGTGTTGCGGCTGATCGACAGATCGTTGAGCCCGCGCCGGACAAAGCTGAGCACCTCGTTGCGCCGGGTATCCGGTCCGATGAAATCGGGCACGTCCTCATAGTGCTTCAGCAGCCGGTCCTGATAGGCCGACAGGCGGAAGAACCAGCTCTCTTCCTCGACCCATTCGACCGGTGCGCCGGACGGTGCAAACCGCCGGCCCTCGGCATCAAGCGTGATGTCCGCCTCGTCGAAATAGGATTCGTCGCGCACCGAATACCAGCCGGAATATTTTGACAGGTAGATGTCGCCATTGGCCTGCATCTTCCGCCACAGCGCAGCGCATGAGTCGTAGTGGCGCGGTTCTGACGTGCGGATGAAATCATCGTTGGTGGCATCCAGCGCCGCGCCCATGGCCCGGAAGCGGCCGGCATTGCGGTCGGCCAGTTCCCGCACAGGCAACCCTTCCCGCTTGGCGGTCTGGAGCATCTTGAGGCCGTGTTCGTCGGTCCCGGTCAGGAAGAACACATCCTTGCCGTCGAGCCGCTGGAACCGGGCAATCGCATCGGCGGCCATCAGTTCATAGGCATGGCCAAGATGCGGCGCGCCGTTGGGATAGGAAATCGCGGTGGTGAGATAGAAGGTCGGTTTCTGTGCCATGCGGCAGTCTTAGCCGGTCACGTCAGATTTGAGAATGCTCAAGCAACGCCCCGCGACGAAATTGCCACAGGACCGCTGCCGTCAGTCGATCCCGTCCCGAACGGAAGGGCCGGGTTCCATCGGCACCAGCGCAGCACCGAACCGGCGTTCCAGCCGTCCCTGCCGCTCGGGCGGCACGCGCAGGACCAGATGGGCGGCACCCGCGTCATCGCTCGATCGCGACAGGACTTCGGCCATTTCATAGACCCAGGCCAGACCAGCCCCGTCATCGGCGGCAATCGTCAGGCTGAAGCGGGCATGGCTGTGGGTCAGCCGCTGTTCGATCGCCTCCAGCAGGGCGTCAATCCCCTCCCCGGTCACGGCCGATACGAGCCAGGGGCTGGGCGCCCCCGGATGGCCGAGCCGGGTCAACGCGGCGCGGCGCTCGCGCTCCTCCGGCCCGAGCAGATCGGATTTGTTCCACACTTCGATGATCCGGCCCGGATCATCGGCACGGATGCCGAGGTCGGTCAGGATCGTGGTGACGTCCGCGCTCTGGGCTTCGGCATCTTCATGGGCGATATCGCGGACATGGAGAATCACGTCGGCCTCGATCACATCCTCCAGCGTGGCACGGAAGGCGGCGACCAGCATCGTCGGCAGATCCGAAATGAAACCGACCGTGTCGGACAGGATGATGCGCTTGCCGTGCGGCAGGTCAACCAGCCGCGTCGTCGGGTCGAGCGTGGCAAACAGCATGTCCTTGGCCAGAACATCGGCCCGCGTCAGACGGTTGAACAACGTTGACTTGCCGGCGTTGGTGTAGCCCACCAGCGCCACGGTGGGGAACGGCACCTTGTCGCGGCTGGCGCGATGCAGACCGCGGGTACGCCTGACGCCTTCGAGGTCGCGCTCGATCCGGCGCATCCGGTCCTGGATCAGGCGACGGTCCGCCTCGATCTGGGTCTCGCCGGGGCCGCCGAGAAAGCCGAACCCGCCGCGCTGACGTTCAAGATGGGTCCACGAGCGGACCAGACGGCTTTTCTGGTAGTCGAGATGGGCCAGTTCGACCTGCAAGGTGCCTTCACGGGTGCGGGCCCGGCGGCCAAAGATTTCGAGGATCAGCCCGGTCCTGTCGATGACCTTGATCGAAAGGGCCTTTTCAAGGTTGCGCTGCTGCACCGGAGAGAGCGCGCAATCGACCATCAGAAGCCCCACCTCCTGATCTTCGATCACCTGCCTGAGCCCGTCGATCCGCCCAAGGCCGATATAGGTTGCAGGACGCGGCGACCGGATCGGGATCACATCCGACAGAACGACATTGAGATCGATCGCACGGGCAAGACCGACTGCCTCGTCGAGCCGTGACTGCGAGCTGCGCATCGGACCACCGCCGCCCCGCATCGCAAGGTACGGGCCTACAACAATGGTTTTCGTTTCAGCGGCGATGCGTTCTTCGGCCGCCGAGGCAGCATCGAACGAGACAAAACGTGGCGTTCCCGGTTCGGTCAAGCGAACGCCCTACGGCAGGACCAGCGCATCAGGCCTCATCATCCGCCGGGCTGGACAGTGTGATCGGCGCGCCGGGCATGATGGTGGAAATGGCATGCTTGTAGACAAGCTGCGACACGCCGTCTCGCCGCAGCAGCACACAGAAGTTGTCGAACCAGGTCACCACCCCTTGCAGCTTGACGCCGTTTACGAGGAAGATCGTCAGAGGCACCTTGTTCTTGCGGACGTGATTGAGAAACACGTCCTGGAGGTTTTGGCCTCGGTCATTCGCCATTTCATGAGCCCCGGAAAACAGTCCTGCTCGTTACCCGGCCGGAGGTCCGGCCCGCACCCGAATCAGTACCCCGCAAAAATGCATAGTCAGTCTCTGGATACTGCGTTCCAGAGCCACAATGCAACCGCTCAATGCTGCATGGCTGCCTTTCGCGTGACTGCTGCGCAAAAATCACAGCATTTCCTGCCATGGGTCACGATCACTTGAACGGTTGAACTCGGCGTTGCCGCAATGTGAGAAAACTGATCTCGCGCAGACAGACTTCACCTAGACACCGAGCGATTTGAGCTTGCGATGCAGCGCCGAGCGCTCCATCCCGACAAACTCCGCTGTTCGGGAGATGTTGCCGCCGAAGCGGTTGATCTGGGCAATCAGGTATTCGCGTTCGAAGATCTCGCGCGCGTCGCGCAGCGGCAGGCCGAGCAGACGCTCTCCGCCCGCGCCGGTCGGGGTGCCCGGCGCCGCCGAGCCGACATCCTGCGGCAGCATGTCCGCCGTCACCTCAACAGCGGGGTCGCCGCTGGCCAGGATCATCAGCCGCTCGATGTTGTTGCGAAGCTGGCGGACGTTGCCGGGCCAGTCGTGTGTTTGCAGAATTGCCATGGCATCGGGCGCGATCTTGCGTTTCGGCAACCCGGTCGCCACTGAAATCTGATCCATGAACGCTTCGATCAGTTCGGGAATGTCATCGCGCCGCTCGGACAGCATGGGCACCCGGAGGGGAACCACCGCAAGCCGGTGATAGAGGTCCTCACGGAACCGGCCGGCCGCGATTTCCTCTTCAAGGTTGCGCGACGTCGATGACACGATCCGCACATCGACAAACACCCGCGTCGCGCCGCCGACGCGCTGGAAGTTCTGATCGACCAGAACACGCAGGATCTTGCCCTGCGTCTCGCGCGGCATGTCGGCGATCTCGTCGATGAACAGGGTGCCGCCGTGGGCCTCTTCCAGAGCGCCGCTCAGGCGTCCGCGGTCATCGCCGGCCTCGATGCCGAACAGCGCTTCCTCCATCCGTTCGGGCGTGATCGTGGCGGCGTTGATGACGACAAATGGCCCCGAGGCGCGGGCGGAGGCGGCATGGATGGCCCGCGCGGTGGTCTCCTTGCCGCAACCGGAGGCGCCGGCGATCATGATCCGCGCGTTGGTCGGCGCGATCCGCTCGACCTGCTGGCGCAACTGGTTCATCACCGTCGAACGCCCGACCAGTCGCTCGGTCTGACTCGATTTGGTCTTGAGGGTCTGGATTTCGCGCCGCATCTGCTGGGCTTCGAGCGCGCGGGTCGCGACCAGAACGAGGCGGTCGGCCTTGAACGGCTTTTCGATGAAGTCGTAGGCGCCGCGATTGATGGCGGATACCGCCGTCTCGATGTTGCCATGGCCGGAGATCATCACTACCGGCAGATCGGGGTGCGACTGCTTGATCGCATCGAGCAGCTGCAGGCCGTCCAGCCGGCTGCCATGCAGCCAGATGTCGAGAAACAGCAGGTGCGGCCGGCGGCTTTCGATCGCCAGCAGCGCCTCGTCCGCATTGCCGGCGGTGCGTGTGCGGTAGCCTTCATCCTCGAGAATACCGGCGACGAGTTCGCGGATGTCCGCCTCGTCGTCAACGATGAGAATTTCCTGGCTCATGACTGTTCTGTCCTTTCAGGCACCGCGCTGCTGGCCGGGAGGAGGAGACGGACGCAGGCGCCCCGCCCTTCCGGCGCATCGCGCAGTTCGATGCCGCCACCATGTTCTTCGAGAATTTTCGCCACGATGGCGAGACCGAGACCCGTGCCGCCGACACGATCGGTCATGTAGGGTTCCAGAAGGCGCGCCCGGTTCTCGACCGGGAAACCCTTGCCATTGTCGATGACATCAACCGCAATCCTGCTATCGGCCAGCTGGCTGACCGCCACCTTGATGCGTCCGCCGGTGCGCTGGTCTTCAGGGACGGCCGCAATCGCCTCGGTCGCATTCTTGATGATGTTCTGAACCGCCTGGGCGATCAGCCGTCGGTCAAAATCGGCCTGCATCGCCTCGGCCGGATAGACCTCGACCATCTCGATGGCGGGATGGGCAAGCCGCATCATGAAGACGATTTCCTTGACCGTGCCGATGACATCCTCGCTGGCAAGGCTGGGCTTGGGCATGCGTGCGAACGACGAGAACTCGTCGACCATGCGCTTGATGTCCTCGACCTGCCGCACGATCGTGTCGGTGCACTGGTCGAAGATATGGCGATCCTCGATGATCACCTTGCCGAACTTGCGGCGGATGCGCTCGGCTGACAGCTGGATCGGCGTCAGCGGGTTCTTGATCTCGTGGGCGATGCGGCGCGCGACATCGGCCCATGCCGAGGTGCGCTGGGCCAGCACGAGATCGGTGATGTCGTCGAGCGTGATGACCAGCCCTTGGCCGATCCCGGTCTCATGCGTGATCCGGACGGAAATGGTGCGATCCTTGCCGGCACGGGCAATCTCGATGGTTTCCTGGATGAGACGGCTGGAGCCGGCCAGCGCGTCGTCGATCAGCGGCGATATCTGCGGCACGAGATCGTCGATCCGCCGGCCGACAAGCGTCGCTGCGCCCGCTGGACTGATCAGTTCAGCCGCCGTCGGGTTGATGGCGCGGATCACGCGATCGGGCTCGATGCCGATGACGCCCGCCGGCACGCCTGCCAGCACGGCCTCGATGAAGCGACGGCGCTGGTCGTTGAGGTCGTTGGCGGCCATCAGCGAGTTGCGCTGTGACCGCAGGACCGCCGTCATCTTGTTGAAGGTGGCCCCGAGGTGGCTGACATCGTCTGACTCGTCGCGCACCGGAACCTGAACATAGAGGTTGCCGCTCGACACCTCGTCGGTCGCCTGAATGAGGCGTCCGATCGGCTGGACGATGCGGTCCGCCAGGCCAAGACCCAGCAGGATCGCGGCCAGCAGGACGATCAGCGTGATCAGCACGAAGACGATGGCAATGCCGTACTGCGTCGATTCACGCCGCGCTTCGAGTTCCTGATACTGGGTGACTCCGGCCTGGGCGATGATCGGAAACTCCATGGCCCTTCGGTCGATGGGACGACCGACCACCAGAAAGGCGTCGTCGAAGCCTTTCAGTCTTGTCAGCGTGCCGAGAACATTCGTCGTCAGGACGCACGGGGGCTGATCGGTCGCGGCCAGTACGAAATCCTCGGCGGACGGCGTGAATTGCCCGGCTTCGGTGCCGATGTCGGCCTTTTCGATCACGGTTCCGTCGCCGCGCTTGATGGCGGCATAGGGCAGGCCGAGAAACACCGCGCGCGAGGTCATGAACTGGCGGAACACCGTCCGGTCCGCCGAGTAGACGCCGCTGGTATAGGCGCGCTCGACATCGACGGCCATCAGCCGCATTTCGCGCACGACGTTCTGGCACAACTGCTGCTGGAACTGCTGGGCAATGCCCCCGGCGTTTTCGACCAGCACCTTGAGATTGCCGGAAAACCACGGCGTCAGGCCCCTGTCGAGCGCGACCATCGCGGCAATCGCGACAATCGCTGTCGGCAATGCCGCCGCAAGCCCAAGCAGGCTGACGACCCGGAGATGCAGCCGCGCTCCGGCCTTGCCGCGGCTGCGCGCCCGGTAGAGCCGGTAGAGCCGGTACAGGACGATCAGTGCGAGCGCGACGGCAATCACCACGTCGACGCCGAGCATGGCCGTGACGTGCTTTTCGGTCGGCTGCGTGCCGATGCCCATCAGCAGCACCAGCGTGCCCAGCGCAGCGCCGACAGCAATCAGGAACAGCAACGGCTCAAGGACACGCCGCCGCCGCCGGTGCTGCCGCCGTCGGTCCTGTGTCCGTGTTGCCTCGGAAAGGGTCATGCGCCTGTTCGATACCGGTTCATGGTCCGGCAATCGAACCGGAAGTGAATGATCTTTGCAACAGTGTTGTTGAAATGTGACAAATATTCGACGGCGACGCTTAATTGCGTCTTCCGGATTTCATTTGAAAGGATGTTGCTGCCAGGCCGGCGGTGCGCGCCGTATCCGGCGTGCCGTGTCCGGTCAACGCGCTGTCGACACCATCCTGATGTTCAGGTCGCGGATCTTCTTGCGCAGGGTGTTGCGGTTGAGGCCGAGCAGATCGGCGGCGCGGACCTGATTGCCGCCGGTCGCCGCCAGCGCCGCCGCAACCAGAGGCCGCTCCAGTTCGCGCAGCACCCGGTCGTAAAGGCCGGGGGGTGGCAGATCGTCGCCAAAACTGCGGAAATACCCATCAAGATGTCGCTCGACGAAGGTCGAGATGCCCTCGTCAGCCATGACCTGAGCCGGTGTCGCGGTGTGCCGCACGACGTGACTGGCACCGGGTTCATGAGGCAGAGGGGTGACCGCAGAGGGGCGTTTGGCGTCGGCGAGTTCCGCCTCGACCGCCTCGCGCGTGATCGTCTCGTCCGGGTAGAGCGCGACAAGACGACGGACGAGATTTTCCAGTTCGCGGATGTTGCCCGGCCAGCCATGATCCTGCAGGCGCGTCAGCGCTTCGGGGCGGAACGACTTGCGCGGCAGGCCGCTCTTTTCCGCCAGTTTGAGGAAGTGGCGGGCGAGATCGGGCACGTCCGCCGCCCGGTCACGCAGCGGCGGCAGGCGGATCGGCACGACATTGAGCCGATAGTAGAGATCCTCGCGGAACAGCCCCTGCTCGATCAGCGCGGGCAGGTCCTTGTTGGTCGCGGCAACGATGCGGACATCGGTGCGGATCGGCGTACGCCCGCCGACGGTGGTGTATTCGCCCTGCTGGAGCACACGCAGCAGCCGCGTCTGCGCCTCCATCGGCATGTCGCCGATCTCGTCGAGAAACAGCGTGCCGCCTTCGGCCTGCTCGAAGCGGCCCGAAGACCGTTGTGCCGCGCCGGTGAAGGCCCCCTTCTCGTGGCCGAACAATTCGCTCTCGATCAGGTCTTTCGGAATCGCCGCCATGTTGATGGCGACGAACGGGCCGCGCTTGCGCTTGCCGAAGTCATGCAGGGCGCGCGCCACCAGTTCCTTGCCGGTGCCCGATTCGCCGTTGATGATCACGGTCAGATCGGTCTGCATCAGGCGCGCGAGAATGCGGTAGATGTCCTGCATCGCCGGCGACCGGCCGACCAGCGGAATATCGTCCTGCGGCTTGTCGCCGTTGGCGGGAATCGGTTTGCTGGCGGCAAGGGCGCGGCGGACCAGCGAGACCATCTCGTTGAGATCGAACGGCTTGGGCAGATAATCATAGGCTCCGCGCTCGGAGGCCTTGATCGCGGTCATGAACGTGTTCTGCGCGCTCATGACGATCACGGGCAGTTCGGGCCGCATGTGCCGGAGGCGCGGCAACACGTCGAAAATGTTCTCGTCAGGCATGACCACGTCGGTGATCACCAGATCGCCCTCGCCTGCGGCCACCCAGCGGGCCAGCACGCCGGCGGTGCCGGTGGCCCGGACCTCGTAGCCGGCCCGCGTCAGGGCCTGCGTCACCACCGTCCGGATCGCGGTATCGTCGTCGGCGACGAGAATCGTCGGTCCACTCACGGGCAAGGCTCCATTCTCAGCTTCGGCCACGGCCTGCATCTTTCCTGACCGGGAGCAGGAGGCGGAAACGGGTGCCCCGCTTGTCCCGGTCGCATTCGATCACGCCGCCGTGGTCGCTTACGATTTTCGCTACCGTAGCAAGACCCAGGCCACTTCCGCTCGACTTGGTGGTGACGAACGGATCGAACAGATGCTGGACGACGCTTTCGGGGATGCCCGGACCGTTGTCGATGACGCAAACCTCGAGCGGCAGGCTGATGCGCTCGCCGCTGGACGGCAGCGAGACGTGGAAGCCCGGACGGAACGCGGTCGACAGGACGATTTCACCGCCCGCCGCCGTCTCGCCGATCGCTTCGGCGGCATTCTTGACGAGATTGAGCAGGACCTGAATCAGCTGATCGCGATTGCCGTGAACCGGCGGCAGCGAGGGATCGAACTCCTCGACGAACCGGACATGGCGGGCAAAGCCGCTGCGGGCCAGCCGTCCGACATGATCGAGCAGTTCGTGGATGTTGATCGGCTCCTTGTCGACCGGCCGCGCCTCGGCGAACACCTCGAACCGCTCGACGAGGCGGACGATCCGGTCGACCTCGTCGCGGATCAGCGCGGTCAGTTCGCTGGAGCCCTGATCTGCCGGGTTTTCCAGCAGTTGCGCCGCACCGCGGATGCCTGACAGCGGGTTCTTGATTTCGTGCGCGAGCATCGCCGCCAGCGCGGAAATCGAGCGCGCCGCACCGCGATGCGTCAGCTGCCGGGTCATTTTATCGGCCAGCGAGCGTTCCTGCATCACGATGATGATAAAACCGGCAGTGTTGGGCACAGGGCTCGCATACACATCAAGCAGACGCTCGCCGGGCTTGTATTCGGCGATGTGGCGCTGGCTGGTGACCTCGATGCCGTGCTCTGTGATGCCTGCGCCGCGGGCGCGGACCTGCGCCACCAACGCCAGCAGCGGGGAATCCTGCGCCACGATTTCGCGCAGCCGCTTGCGCGCCAACAGGGCCCGGCTGATGCCGAAGAACCGCTCGCCGGCGGGATTTGAATCGGCAACATGATCATTCGCATCAAGGCAAATGACCGGATTGGGCATCAGATCGAGCAGAATACGCGCTTCGGGCGTCGTCACGGTCTCGATGATCCCCGTCATGCCACCGCTCTCCCTGTGTCGCTGTCCTGAATGGCCCGCTCCAGCCCGGCCATCACGATCTCGGGCGTCTCGCTGGTCAGCAGGGCCGCTGCCTCGGCGCTGTCCAGCCCCGTCCCGCACGCCCGTGCCTCGTCAAGATAGGCGGCGACGTGCTTGCGCGCATGGCGCAGCCCCTTGTCCCGCCCCATCGCCGACAGCAGCCAGCCATAGTGACCGATCGCCGCTTCGGCCTTGGCCGCCGGCGTCGGCTCGGCCCGGACCTGACCACGGAGCCGGGCAGCCACGTCGCCTACCAGCCAGGGCCTGCCCATCGCCGCACGGCCGATCATCACGCCATCGGCGCCGGACGCGGCAAGGGCGGCCCGCGCGCTGGCAATGCCGTCGATATCGCCGTTGATCAGCATCGGCAGGGTTGTGGCATCGCGCACGGACCGGGCCAGCCGCCAGTCGGCGTGTCCCTTGTAGAACTGCTGGCGCGTACGCGCATGGATGGTGATCATGCGGATGCCGAGATGTTCGGCACGGCGCGCCAGTCCAGCGGCATTGAGGCTGTCGTGATCCCAGCCGAGGCGTGTTTTCAGCGTCACCGGAACAGAGACGGCAGCAACCGTCGCCTCGATCAACCGGCAGGCGTGGTCGAGATCGCGCATCAGCGCCGAGCCGGACCAGCCGTTGGTCACGCGCTTGACGGGACAGCCCATGTTGATGTCGATGACCGCAGCACCGGCGGCTTCAGCCGCCCGCGCGCCCTCGCCCATCCAGTACGGGTCGGTGCCGGCGATCTGCACGACATGCGGCGTCACGCCGTCGCCTTCCGCACGCAACAGCGCTTCGGTCTCGCGCCCGGCAAGATGATCGGAGGCGACCATTTCCGAGACAACGAGAGTCGCGCCAAAGCGCATGGCCGCGCGGCGCATCCCGAGGTCGGTCACGCCGGACATCGGGGCCAGCACCGCAGCGCCCGCAAGCGGCAGCGGCCCGGACATCAAGCGGAGTGATGAGAAATTGTCCATGTTGCCTATTATTTAATCAGACAGGTCAGTCGTCACGCTTAGCGGCTTTTTGCACGACCGGCAAACACCGGCACCGGTTGACCGCCAGTCCGAAGCGGCTCAAACAGACGCCGAGAAGGAGATCTGCCCATGACAGCCCTTTCCGTCGCCGTGCTCATCGTCGCCGCCGGACGCGGGACGCGCATGGGCGCCGATGTTCCCAAGCAATTTCTGGACCTTGGCGGCCGGCCTGTGCTGAGCCACGCCATCGAAGCATTCGCAAGGCACCCGCTCGTCACCTCCATCGTTGTCGTCATCCACCCTGACGACGAGGCTGCGGTTGCATCAGGGATCGCTGCCGCTGCCAATCCGCGCACTGTGCCGATTGCGACCGCCATCGGCGGGCTGAGCCGCCAGCTCTCGGTCGGCAAGGGACTGACGGCGCTTCAGCATGGCGGCTTTCCGAGCGATGGGGTCGTGCTGATCCACGACGCGGCGCGGCCGTTTGTCGGCGAGGCGCTGATCACCCGGGCGATTGCGGCGGCGCTTGCGCAAGAGGGTGCCATTCCGGTGCTGCCGCTGGCCGATTCGATTCTTGCCCTGCCGGGCGAGGGCAAGGTCCCTGTCGCGCTGGACCGCAACGCCCTGCGCGCCGTGCAGACGCCGCAGGCGTTCCGGTTCGGCGCGATCACCCGCGCCCATCACATCGCCGACATCGAGGGGATCACCGACTTTTCCGACGACGCCGCCGTTCTGCGCCATGCGGGCGGCGCTGTCGGGCTGTTCGAGGGCTGTTCGCGCGCATTCAAGCTGACCACGGCGGAGGATCTGGCGCGCGCGCGGTCGATGCTGGGTGACCGGCTGACCGACTGGCGGACAGCGACGGGATACGACGTTCATGCCTTCGGGCCGGGCGACCACATCATGCTCGGCGGGGTCCGCATCCCGCACGATCAGGGCGTCATCGGCCATTCGGATGCCGACGTGCTGCTGCATGCCCTGACCGATGCGGTGCTCGGCTGTCTTGCCGATGGCGATATCGGCGTGCACTTTCCCCCCTCCGACATGCGCTGGAAAGGGGCGGAAAGCCGGGTGTTTCTTGCCGAGGCGGTGCGCCGCGTCCATGCGCGCGGCGGGGCGATCCGCCATCTCGACGGCACGGTCGTGGCCGAGGCGCCGCGCATCGGGCCCCACCGCGAGGCGATCCGCGCCACCATCGCCGGGATTGCCGGGATTGCCATTGACCGGGTCGGACTGAAGGCGACGACATCCGAGAAAATGGGATTTACCGGACGGCGCGAGGGCATTGCCGCACTGGCCACCGCCACCATCATCCTGCCCGAAGGAGCCTGACATGGCCGCGTCTGCCACATCCGCCGCCGCCCGCGCCGTGCTTGAGGCCTGTCGCCGCGACGGGCTGACGCTGGTCACCGCCGAATCGTGCACCGGCGGGCTGGTCGCCGCCGCGATCACCGATATTGCCGGCGCGTCCGACGTGTTCGACCGCAGCTTCATCACCTATTCCAACGCGGCCAAGTCCGAGATGCTCGGGGTGCCTGCGGGACTGATCCACGATCATGGCGCGGTGTCGGCGGAGGTGGCCGGCGCGATGGCGCTCGGGGCATTGAAAGCCGCGCATGCCGGCGTCGCCGTGGCGATCACCGGCGTGGCCGGCCCCGGCGGCGGCAGCGCCGCAAAGCCGGTCGGCCTTGTCCATTTTGCAGTTGCCGTTTGCGATGGCCGGGTCAACCGCATCGAACGGCGGTTCGGCGCGCTCAGCCGCTCCACCATCCGTCGCAAGGCCGTGCGGACCGCACTGGCGCTGATCACCGAAACGCTGGCCGGCGATACCGGCATCGCCATGGCCTAGGGACGCGGCGGCATCACCAGCCCGCGCTGCACCGCGGGGCGGGCCAGCCATGCCTCCAGCCAGCGCGGCACCGCGACGAGATCGCCGTAGCCGACCAGATCGCCCGCATCGTACAGGCCGATGAGGTTGCGGACCCAGCCCGCCGTTGCCATGTCGGCGATGGTGTAGTCATCGCCCATCAGCCACGCCCGGTCTTTCAGCCGGCTTTCGAGCACGCCGAGCAGGCGCTGGGTTTCGGCGCGGTAGCGTTCAAGCGGCCGCTTGTCCTCGATGTCCTTGCCGGCAAACTTGTAGAAGAAGCCGAGCTGG
>CALCZO010000228.1 GCA_937903315.1 uncultured Alphaproteobacteria bacterium | reverse complement strand
GAAACAGGCCGAGAGCCGGATCGAAACGCTTGCCGGGGCCACAGCGAAGGCACCCAGCGGTGCCGGCGAGGCCGTCGCCGCGCTCGCCAGCAGCCTCAAGGCCCTGGAGAGGACAACCGGCCAGCAGAGCGCCGCAACCAGCGCGCTCGATACACGCATCAAGGCTATGGAACAGTCGCTGGCCAACCCCAGGCCGATACCCTCGCCGGTGCCGGCCCTGCATCTGGCGGCTGCCGCGCTGCTGCGTCAGGCCATCGCGGCGGACCGACCGCTGGGTCTTGACGGCGCAGCCCTCGCAGGCCTCGGCATCGACGAAGCTGTCGCACGGCCGCTCGCGGCCTTTGCCGCACGGCCGCTGCCGTCAACGGCCGCGATGCAGAAGCAGTTCCTTGGCCTTGTCGCGACACTGCCAAGGCCACAACCCGCTGCCGGTACGGTGGCCGGTGTTGTCGATACGGTGAAATCGAGCCTGCTCGGGTTTGTCGAAGTGCGTCGGACCGGAATGCCGGCAGCGCCGGCAGCGCAGCCGCTGGCTGCCATTGCGGGCAGGATCGGGGCCGGGGATGTGGCCGGAGCGCTGGCCGATATCGCCGCCCGGCCGATGGAGGAACGTGCCGTGCTCGCCCCGCTCGTCAAGGCGATGGAAGAACAGCAAGCCGCTCTTGCGGCCCTGCGCAAACTGGAAGGGGATGCGCTTGCCGCCGCATCCCGCAAGGGCTGACCGGAGAGTTCCCGATGATTCGTATGCTGTTTTTATTCGCGGTGTTGCTGGCCCTCGCCTTTGGCGTGGTGACGCTGGTGGAAACGCCCGGCCACGTCGCGCTGACCTATGGCGGATTTGAGTACAAGGTCACGCTGGCCAAGGCGGTCGGTCTTGCGCTCGCGGTAATTGTCGCCACCATGGTGCTGTGGAGCGTGGTGCGGACCCTGTTCCGCCTGCCCAGCCTGATCAGCATGAGCAACCGGATGCGGCGGCGCTCGCGCGGCTATGCGGCCGTGTCGCGCGGTCTGATCGCGATCGGCGTCGGCGACCGGCGTGCCGCCAAGCGCTTTGCCGGCGAGGCCGAACGCTTTCTCGGCCGCGAACCGATGACGCTGCTGCTCAAGGCCCAGTCCTCCCAGCTGGCAGGCGAGAAGACCGAAGCCGAGGATGCGTTCCGCCGGATGCTGGACAGCGACGAAACGCGCGTGCTTGGCCTGCGCGGGCTCTATGTCGAGGCCCGCCGCAATGGTTCGGATGCCGCCCGTACCTTTGCCGAGGAAGCCTTCCGGCTGGCACCGGCCGCTCCCTGGGCCGGCGAGGCCGTGCTGGAATACCGCACCGCCGACCGCAACTGGCGCGGCGCGATGGCGGTGGTGGACGAAAACTCCAGCCGCCGCTCCATCGACCGCGACACCGCGCGGCGCCAGAAGGCGACGCTGCTTGCTGCCGAAGCGCTGGAACTGGCCGAACGATCCCCCGACGAGGCTTTTGCGACCGCCAGCGCGGCCCTGAAAGCCAACCCCGGCCTTGTGCCGGCCGCCACGCTGGTGGCCCGCCGCCACACCGCGCGGGGCGATTATTCCAAGGCGACGAAAGTGCTCGAAACCGCCTGGAAGGAGATCCAGCACCCCGATCTCGGCGAGGCGTATCTCGGCGCACGGCCCGGCGATTCCAGCCACGACCGGCTCAAGCGGGCCCGCGCGCTGGTCAGGCTGACACCCGGCGCACGCGAAGCCAAGATCGTGCTGGCGCAGGCGCTGCTTGATGCGCGCGAATTTGCCGAGGCACGCGGCGAACTGGAAGCGCTGGTGCTTGATTCTCCCACCGCGCGGGTATGCCGCCTGATGGCAGAGCTTGAGGACCGGGAGAGCAACAACGCCGCGATGGTGCGCAAATGGCTGGCCCGCGCCTCGCATGCGCCGCGCGATCCGGCCTGGGTCGCGGACGGGTTCGTCTCGGACCATTGGGCCCCGGTCAGCCCGATCACCGGACGGATCGATGCCTTTGTCTGGATGAAGCCGCCGCAATCGCTCGAATCCAGCGTGCGCGCCGCCATCGATGCCGATCGCGATACGGCACGGATCGAGGATGGGATCGTGGCTTTGCCGGCCCAAGCGCCAGCGCCGATTGTGGCCGTCACCAGCACCCCGGCACCGGAACCCGTCCAGCCGACGACGCCCGAGCCGCCGCCGCCACCGCCTGCCATCATTGCCGCGCCTGCCCCCGAGCCGGCCGCGATGCCGGCGGCGACGTCGGCAAAAGGAGCGGCTGGCGCCGAACCGACTGATGAGGCTGATCGGGCGGAGGCGCGCCCCGTCGACCCGGCAACCGGGGCTCTCGTCCACCTGCCGGACGATCCCGGCCCCCGCCTGCCGGGCCAGCCGAAGAAATCGGGCTGGCGCCTGTTCGGCGAGTGAAACATGAGCACAGGCAGTTGCCACAGCCGCCAACACGGAGTATGGCAACTGCCGCGCCGCTTTAGCTCAGCTGGTAGAGCACCTCATTCGTAATGAGGGGGTCGGGGGTTCGAATCCCTCAAGCGGCACCATTCTCCTTTCGCCCTGTCGCGTGTCCCCTGCATTCCAGGCCCTTTGTTACATTCTGGTCCGTTTTGCCTGTGCTGCCCTGCCTGTGCGGCGCGATCCGGCGGGGTCGCGGCACGCTGAAACAGGGTCGCATCCGGTTTGTCCGGATTAGCCAGCACCCCTGTCTTGACACAACACTGAAAGCGCTTGCGAAAAAGGCCGGGAATTTTTGCCTTGTGTGACGCAATTGCGCCCACTAGTGATGGTTCCAGCGCGGCTTTTCGATCGCGTATGTGGAGGGGAAGATGACAATTTCGACAAAGCGCGGGTTTCTGACAAGCACTCTCGCGGTGGCCGTGCTGGCCGGTTCGGTGATGACGGCGAGCGCCCAGATGGACCTCAAGATCATGGCTCCGGCCGGTCCGGGCGGCGGCTGGGATGGCACCGCGCGCTCGATGCAGACGGCCCTGACGGCGGCCGGCATCGCCAAGAACGTTCAGGTCAGCAACGTGCCGGGCGCAGGCGGGGCCATTGGCCTTGCCCAGTTCGTCAATACCGCCAAGGGCGATGCCAGCCAGTTGATGGTCAACGGCTTCGTGATGGTCGGCTCGCTGATCACCAACAAGTCGCCGGTCAATCTCGGCATGGTGACACCGATTGCCCGGCTGACTGCTGAGGCTCTGGTGATCGTGGTTCCGGCGGATTCGAAGATCAAGACCGTCAAGGAACTGGTCGACGCGATGAAGGCGGACATCTCGAAGGTCACCTTCGCCGGCGGTTCTGCCGGCGGCGTGGACCATATTCTGGCCGGGCTGCTTGCCGGCACGGTCGGTCTGGATGGCGCCAAGGTCAACTACGTCCCGTTCTCGGGCGGCGGCGAAGCGCTTGCGGCGCTGCTGTCGAACCGCGTCACCGCCGGCATCTCGGGCTGGGGCGAGTTCGAGGGCCAGATCAAGGCGGGCAAGCTGCGCGCCATCGCCGTCACCTCGGCGGCCAAGCTGACCGGCAACGACACGCCGACGCTGAAGGATCAGGGCATCAACCTCGAGCTGCTGAACTGGCGCTCGGTGGTCGCGGCCCCGGGCATCACGGCTGACCAGAAGAAGGCCCTTTCGGAGGCGATCGACAAGATGGCCAAGTCCAAGGAATGGCAGGACATCCTGAAGCAGAAGAACTGGGATAATGCCTATCTGCCCGAGCCGGCTTTCGGTGACTTCCTGAAGAGCGAACAGGTCCGGGTCGAAGGCGTGCTGAAGGCCGTCGGCCTCGTGAAGTAATAGGGGAGGGCCGGGGGGCAACCCCGGCCTTCTTGCCTGCGGGGGCAGCGTTACAACACATCGGGGGGAGGCATCATGCCGGGCGAACGGATCGTAGCGCGCGACAGGGCTGATATCGTCGTCGGCGTCGTGCTTCTGCTGCTGGCTGCCATCCTCTGGCACGATGCGGTCAATCTTGGCCGCATGGTCGCCTACGGCATCGGACCGGCCATGATGCCGAAGGTGATCGGCAGCGGGCTTGCGATTCTGGGGCTCGCCTCCATCGTGACCGGCTTCCGCAGCGCCGCGCGGGAAACCGAAGCGGTGGACTGGGCGGCAGTGATCACCATTCTGGCGGGGTTTCTGGCGCTGACCGCCTGCATTGCACTGGGCGCGGGCTTTATCCCCGCGATGACGGTCCTGTTCGTGGTCACGGCTTCGGCCTTCGGACGCCGGGCGTTCCTGGCCGATGCCGGCATCGGCTTTGCCCTGGCCACATTGACCTATCTTCTGTTTTCCAAGCTTCTCGCTCTCTCGCTTCCGCGCGGCCCGCTTGAACACCTTATCGGCTGAGAGGGCTGGCAATGGACTCGTTCTATGATCTCCTTCAGGGCTTTTACACCGCGCTGACGCCGGCAAAGCTGCTGTATGCCAGCCTTGGCGTGCTGTTGGGAACCGCCGTCGGCGTGCTCCCCGGCATCGGTCCGGCGGTGACCGTCGCGCTGTTGCTGCCGGTGACGTTCAAGCTCGACCCGTCGGGCTCGCTGATCATGTTCGCCGGCATCTATTACGGCGCAATGTATGGCGGATCGACAACGGCGATCCTGATCAACACGCCCGGAGAGAGCGCATCGATGGCGACCTCGCTGGAGGGGTCGTTGATGGCCAAGAGCGGGCGGGCGGGTCCGGCGCTGGCCACGGCGGCCATCGGCTCGTTCATCGCGGGCACCATCGCCACCGCGGGGATTGCCTTTCTTGCGCCGTGGATGGTCAAGCTGGCGCTGATGTTCGGCCCCGAGGATTATTTTGCCCTGATGGTTCTGGCCTTCATCACGGTGTCGGCCACCTTCGGGGAGAGCCCGCTGCGCGGCCTGATCTCGCTGTTCCTCGGCCTTGCGCTCGGGCTGATGGGCATCGACAAGCTCACCGGCCAGTCGCGCCTGACCTTCGGCCTTCCCGAGTTGCTCGATGGCGTGGAGGTAACCACGCTCGCCGTCGGCCTGTTCGCCATCGGGGAAGCGCTTTATGTCGTCTCCCAGCACAGGAGTGCCGGGTCGCTGGTGCCCCTGAAAGGCTCGCTGTGGATGACGAAGGACGACTGGAAGCGGTCGTGGAAGCCGTGGCTTCGCGGCACGTTCTTCGGTTTTCCCATCGGCGCCCTGCCGGCTGGCGGCGCCGAAATTCCGACCTTCCTGAGCTATTCGACCGAAAAGAAGCTGTCGAAGTACCCCGAGGAATGGGGCACCACCGGCGCAATCGAAGGCGTGGCCGGCCCGGAAGCCGCCAACAACGCGTCGGTTGCCGGAACCCTCGTGCCGCTGCTCTCGCTCGGACTGCCGACCTCGGCGACCGCCGCCATCCTGCTGGCGGCGTTCCAGCAGTTCGGCCTCAATCCCGGCCCGCTGCTGTTTGCGGAAAACGCGCCGCTGGTCTGGACGCTGATCGCCTCGCTGTTCATCGCGAACGTGATGCTGGTGATCCTCAACCTGCCGCTTGTCGGGCTGTGGGTGCAGTTGCTCAAGATCCCGACGCCCTGGCTCTATGCCGGCATTCTGATGTTCGCGGCCATGGGATCGATCGCAACCAAAGGCTCGGTGGCGGAATTGCTGATGCTCATCGCATTCGGGATCATCGGTTTCCTGATGCGCCTGCACGATTATCCGGTGGCGCCGATGGTCGTTGGCCTGATCCTCGGGCCGATGGCGGAAAGCCAGTTGCGCCGGGCGCTCCAGATCAGTGTCGGCGACCCGCTGGTGCTGGTGCAAAGCCCGATCGCCGTGGTGTTCCTGCTCATCGCTGCGGTTGCTCTGCTGGCACCGTTCGTGATCAGTACCAAGAAGTTTGCGCAGAACGAAGACTGACGGGGTTGTAAGGCCGGTGTTGGC
>CALCZO010000227.1 GCA_937903315.1 uncultured Alphaproteobacteria bacterium | reverse complement strand
TTCTTCGGCGCGCTCGAGGTCGAGCGCAACATGATGTTCATCATCCTGACGATGATCGTGCTGGTCGCCGCGTTCAACATCATCTCCGGCCTCACCATGCTGGTGAAGGACAAGACCCGCGGCATCGCCATCCTGCGCACCATGGGGGCGACACGCGCGTCGATCCTGCGAATCTTCATCATGACCGGTGCGGCCATCGGGGTTGTCGGTACGTTGCTCGGGTTCCTTCTCGGCCTTGTCATTGCGAACAACGTCGAATCGATCCGGCAGTTCTTCTCGTGGCTGTTCTCGCGCCCGCTGTTTCCGCCGGAACTGTACTTTCTCAACAAGCTGCCTGCGGTCGTCGATCCGGGCGAAGTAACGGCCATTGTCTCGATGGCACTGGTCCTGTCGCTGCTGGCGACCCTTTATCCCGCCTGGAAGGCCGCCGCGCTTGATCCGGTCGAAGCGTTGCGCGGGGAATGACGATGAACGCGCTCGAACTCATCGCGGTGGACCGCACCTACCATCAGGCCGACCGCACGCTGCCGATCCTTGCCAGCGCCAATCTCGTGGTCCGGGCCGGCGAGATGGTGGCGCTGGTCGCCCCGTCCGGCACCGGCAAGTCGACCCTGCTGCACTGTGCCGGCCTGCTCGAAAAGCCCGACGCCGGCGATGTGCTGATCGGCGGCATGCCGACCATCGCGCTGCATGATCGCGACCGCACCCGCCTGCGCCGCACCGACATCGGCTTTGTCTATCAGTTTCATCACCTCCTGCCCGAGTTGACGGCGACGGAAAATGTGATGATGCCGCAGATGATCGCCGGTCTCAGCGGCGAAAAGGCCCGTGCCCGTGCGGCCGAGCTGTTGCAGTTCATCGGCCTTGGCGAGCGGCTGGATCATCAGCCGGGCATGCTGTCCGGCGGTGAACAGCAGCGTGTTGCCATCGCCCGCGCCGTGGCCAACGCGCCGCGCGTCCTGCTGGCCGATGAACCGACCGGCAACCTCGACCCGCAAACCTCCGATCACGTCTTCGGCATGCTGCTGTCGATCGTCAAGCAATCAGGGCTCGGTGCGCTCGTGGCCACCCACAACGTCGAACTTGCGATGCGCATGGACAGGCGGGTGACGATCCGGGACGGAGCGATCGAGGATCTTGGCTAGGCGTGCGCGCCCGGTCCCGTGAAATCCCGTTGCCTTATGCGCGGGCGGCACTATAGTCCGCGCGAATTTACGATGACCGGCAGGCCCTTCAGGGTCTTGCCGGACTCCGCAACCAAGAGGTTCCAGACGTGATCACTCCGGCTTTCGCCCAAGGCGCCGCTCCCGGTGGCAGCGACATGATCGTCCAGTTCGCGCCGTTCCTGCTGATCCTGATCATCATGTATTTCCTGCTTATCCGCCCGCAGCAGAAGCGGGTGAAGGCGCATCAGGAGATGATCAAGAACATCCGCCGCGGCGATTCCGTGGTGATGAGTTCGGGCATGATCGGCAAGGTCACCAAGGTGATTGACGACAGCGAGGTCGAGGTCGAGATCGCCGATGGCGTCCGCGTCCGCGTTGTCCGTGGCATGATCGCCGACGTCCGTTCGAAGGCCGAGCCGGTCGCCAGCTGAGGCGGCACGGCTCAACGAAGTAACAGGTCCGATGCTGCGCTTTTCGAAGCTGAAACTGATCAGCGTGATCGCCCTGGCGTTCGCGGCGATTGCCTATTCGCTGCCGAGCGCCCTGCCGCAGGCGACGCGCGACGCCATCGAGCGGTCGATTCCCTCGTTCATCCCCAAGTGGCTGGTGCCCTACAAGGGCATCACGCTGGGGCTTGATCTTCAGGGCGGCACCCATGTGGTGCTGGAGGTCGACCAGCCGGCGCTGATCCGCCAGATGGTGCAGCAGCTTCAGGCCGACATCCGCGGCGTGTTCCGCGATGCCCGCGTGGCTCCCACCGGCGGCGTTCCGGCCCAGCCGCGCGGCGCAGCGGTCCGCATTCCCAACCCGGACGACCGGGCGAAGATCCTGCCGAAGCTGCGTGAACTCTCGCAGCCGGTCGATGCAGCCCGTCTCGGCACCGGCGTGCGCAATCTCGAGATCAACGCCGACCAGGGCGAGACGATCACGCTGACCTATTCCGAGCCGGGCATCAATGATCGTGTCCGCCGTGCGGTCGATCAGTCGCTTGACGTGTTCCGCCGCCGTGTCGACCCCGAGGGTACCAAGGAAATCTCGATCCAGCGCCAGGGCATCGACCGTGTGCTGATCCAGGTTCCCGGTCTTCAGGACCCGACCGAGCTGCGCGAAATCCTCGGCAAGGTGGCCAAGCTCGAATTCCGGCTGGTTGCCGAGCCCGGCGCGGCCGCCGGCGAGATCGAGACGTTGCCCTCCGAGGAGGGCGGCACGATGCAGGTCGAGCGCCGCATCATGGTTGACGGCGCCGACCTGACCTCGGCCGAGCCGGGGTTCGACCAGCGCTCCGGCCAGCCGATCGTCAACTTCCGCTTCAACGTCAACGCGGCGCGCAAGTTCGGCCAGGTGACCACCGAGAATGTCGGCAAGCCGTTTGCGATCATCCTCGACAACCGCATCATCTCCGCGCCGCGCATCCTCCAGCCGATCACCGGCGGTTCGGGCCAGATTTCCGGCAATTTCACGGTCGAGAGCGCCAACCGCCTGTCGGTCCTGCTGCGTTCGGGCGCGCTGCCGGCGGCCTTCACCATCGTCGAGGAGCGCACCGTCGGTCCCGGTCTTGGTCAGGATTCGATCGATGCCGGCAAGAAGGCGGCCTACGTCGCCGGGGTGCTCGTCGTCGTCTTCATGCTGGCGACCTATGGCGTGTTCGGCATCTTTGCCAATATCGCGCTGACGATCCACATCCTGCTGATCTTTGCCATCATGACCAAGCTTGGCGCGACGCTGACCTTGCCCGGCATCGCCGGCATCGTGCTGACGATCGGCACGGCGGTCGACGCGAACGTGCTGATCTACGAGCGCATCCGCGAGGAAAATCACCTTGGCCGGTCGATGGTGGCGTCGCTGGAAGCGGGGTTCAACCGCGCCATGGCCACCATCATCGATTCGAACGTCACGATGTTCATTGCCGCCGCGATCCTTTACTTCCTCGGCTCGGGTCCGGTGCGCGGCTTTGCCGTCACCATGATCGTTGGCATCATCACCACCATCGTGACCGCCGTAACCATGACCCGCATGATGATTGCGCTGTGGTATCGCTGGCGCAAGCCAACCAAGATTCCGTTCTGAGGCGTTGGCGATGAAGCTGCTCCGTATCATTCCCGATGGCACAAAATTCCCGTTCATGGCGTGGCGGCGGTACAGCTTCCCGCTGTCGGCGATCCTGTCGGTGATTGCGGTCGCGTTGTTCCTGACCGTGAACATGAATTTCGGCATCGATTTCACCGGCGGTACGCTGATCGAGATGCGGGCCAAGTCCGGTGCGGTCGATGTGCAGAAGGTCCGGTCGTCGGCCGAGGGGCTGCATCTGGGTGATGTCGAGGTTCAGGCGTTCGACAATTCCAACGAGGTCTCGCTGCGGTTCCGGCTCCAGCCCGGCGGCGACAAGGCCCAGCAGGTTGTTGTCGAAAAGGCCCGGGCGGCCTTCGTCAACGACTATGAGTTCCGCCGTATCGAGGTTGTCGGCCCGCGCGTCTCCGGCGAACTGGTGCAGGCCGGCACGCTCGGCGTCGTGGTCTCGATCATCGGCGTGCTGATCTACCTGTGGTTCCGGTTCGAGTGGCAGTTCGCGGTCGGCGCCGTCATCGCGACGCTGCACGATCTGGCGATGACCATCGGCTTTTATTGTTTCTCGCAGATCGAGTTCAACATGACCTCGATCGCCGCGATCCTCACGATCGTCGGCTATTCGCTCAACGATACCGTCGTCGTGTTTGACCGGATTCGCGAACTGCTGCGCCGTTACAAGAAGATGCCGATCAACGAGTTGCTCGATCTGGCGATCAACCAGACACTGGCCCGCACCTTCCTCGTCTCGTTCACCTCCATGCTGGCGCTGCTCGCTCTGGTGATCTTCGGCGGCTCGGTCATCTCCTCGTTCTCCTGGGCGATGCTGGTCGGCGTTGTCGTCGGCACCTATTCGTCGATCTTCATCGCCGCGCCGGTGCTGATCTATCTCGGCCTCAAGACCAGCGGCGAAGAAGCCCGAGCAGAGGCTGCCGGCGAGGTCGCGACCAAGTCGGCCTGATCGGGATGACCGCGCTCTACGATGGCTTCCTGCCCGGACGGCACGATATCGAAGGATTGGGACGCGGCGGCTTTCTGTTCGGCGGCATGAGCCACATCGGCTCCATTCTCGCGCTGCCATCCGGAATTCGGGCGTGGACCGTGGCCGAGGCAGGCGCATTGACCGACGCCTCGCTTGAGCCGGTCCTTGCCGAAGCGGCGGCAATCGACTTCCTTTTGATCGGAACCGGTCAGAAACTGGTGTTCCTGCCGCCCACGCTGCGCGCCGCGCTACGGGCTGCCGGCATCCACCACGAGGCGATGAACACGGTTTCAGCCACCCAGACGTACAACATCCTGATGGGCGAGGGCCGAAAGGTCGCCGCAGCGCTGATCGCGATCGCCTGACCCCTTTGAATTTCCACATCAATCCCCACATCAGGGGTGGTAACCGGAAGTTCTGCGAATGCCCTGCCGAAAGCCCATCACAACGCCACTGGACGATGCCTACCGTGCGGCTTTCGAGCATGTGCGTCTGCATGATCCTGACCGGTATCTGTCAACGCTGTTCGCGCCTGTGGCGACGCGCCACCACCTGTTCGCGCTCTATGCGTTCAACGCCGAGATCGCCCGCGTGCGGTCCCTCGTGCGTGATCCGATGCCGGGCGAGATCCGCTACCAGTGGTGGCGCGATTTCCTGATCGGGAAGAGCCATGGCGAGGCGGCGCAGAACCCGCTGGCCGTGGCGCTCGATGCGACCATCCGCGCCTGTTCGCTGCCGACACGCCCGCTGCTGAACCTGATCGAGGCGCGCACCTTCGACCTTTATGACGATCCGATGCCGTCATGGCTCGATTGCGAGGGCTATTGCGGCGAAACCTCGTCCGCACTGGTGCGGCTGGCGTCGCTATGCCTGTCCGGCGGCAGGGAGGAGGGCGGTGCGGAAGCGGCGGGCCATGCCGGTGTCGCCTTTGCCCTGACCGGCCTGCTGCGCGCGTTTCCATGGACAGCGCGGCGTGGCCAGCTGTTCCTGCCGCGCGAGGTGTTTGCCGGCTATGGCGTCAGCCCTGAGGACATCTGCGCCGGCAAGGACAGTCCCGGCCTGCGCGCGGCGTTGGCCGATATCCGCGCCCGCGCGGCCGGTCATCTGGCGCAGACACGAGCGCTGATCCCCTCGGTTTCGCCCGTGATCGCGCCGGCGTTCTTCCCGGTCTGCCTGGTCGATCCCTATCTCAAGGCGATGAGCCAGCCGGGCTACGATCCGTTCCGCACGGTTGTCGATGTCGCGCGGCTCCGCAAGCTGTTCGTCCTGTGGCGCAGCGCCCGCCGCGCCGCAGGGACGCCGCGCCGCATCGCGGCCTGACCGTCAAACGCCGCTTTTTCGTTGACAGAGCCGCGCCGCTTCAGAACAAGCGGTGCCAGTAAAGCCGCGCGTCGGCGCGCCATGAAAGATGCGACTGCCATGATGGAAAAGACCTACGATCCCGCCGGGATCGAACAGCGCGTGGCCAAGGCCTGGGCCGATGCCGATGCCTTCGCCGCCGGTCGCGGCAAGCGCGGCGCGGCAGAGCCGTATTGCATCGTCATTCCGCCGCCGAACGTTACCGGCTCGCTGCATATGGGCCACGCGCTCAACAACACCTTGCAGGACATCCTGATCCGCTTCGAGCGGATGCGCGGCAAGGACGTGTTGTGGCAGCCGGGCACCGACCATGCCGGCATCGCGACCCAGATGGTCGTCGAGCGCAAGCTCGCCGCCGAAGGCAAGCCGGGCCGGCGCGATCTTGGCCGCGACCGCTTCCTTGAGGAAGTCTGGGCGTGGAAGGAGCAATCGGGCGGCACGATTATCCATCAGTTGAAGCGCCTCGGCGCATCCTGCGACTGGAGCCGCGAGCGCTTCACCATGGACCCCGGCCTGAGTGCGGCGGTGATCGAGTTCTTCGTCGCGCTGCACGAGAAGGGCCTGCTCTACAAGGACAAGCGCCTCG
>CALCZO010000226.1 GCA_937903315.1 uncultured Alphaproteobacteria bacterium | reverse complement strand
CACCCCTTTCATCGCGCCCAAGCTGCTGCTGCTGATTGCTTCGGGGACCTGGGCCGGCATCTATGTCGGCGCCATTCCCGGCCTGTCGGTGACCATGGCGGTGTCGATCCTGATCTCCTTCACCTTCTCGTGGGAGGTGCTGCCGGCGCTGGCGCTGATGACCGGCATCTACATGGGCGGCGTCTATGGCGGCTCGCGCACCGCCATCCTGCTCAATATTCCGGGCGCGCCGGCCGCCATCGCCACCAGCCTCGACGGCTATCCCCTGGCCAAGAAGGGGCTGGCGGGCGAGGCGATCGGCATCACCACCATCGTCTCGTTCTTCGGCGGTGCCATCGGTATTCTGGTGCTGGCGGTGGCCGCTCCCGTGGTGTCGGAATTCGCCATCAAGTTCCAGCCGCGCGACTACATGATGCTGGCGATCCTCGGCCTTTTGCTGGTCGGCTCGCTGTCGGGCGAAAGCCTCGTCAAGGGCGTATTCGCCGGCGCGTTCGGGCTGCTGATCGGCACGGTCGGGCTTGATCCGCTGACCATTGCCGACCGGTTCACCTTCGGCTTTCAGGAATTGCGCGGCGGCATCTCGTTCGTCGCGGTGATGATCGGCATGTTCGGCATTTCCGAAGCGCTGGTGCAGCTGCACGACGTGCACAAGGAGGCCGTGCGCCAGCAGATCAACCGGATCGTGCCGTCCTGGTCGACGATCCTCAAGCACCTGCCGCTGTCGCTGCGCACCTCGTCGATCGGCGTCATCATCGGCGCGCTGCCGGGCACCGGCGGCGACATCGCGGCGCTGATGGCCTATGACCATGCCAAGCGCACGGTCAAGAACCCTGAGGTTCCGTTCGGCGAAGGGGCAATCGAGGGGCTGGTCGCCCCGGAAACCGCCAACAACGCGGCAGTCGGCGGTGCCTTTATCCCGATGATGACGCTGGGCATTCCCGGCGATGCGGTGACCGCGATCATGATCGGTGCGCTGTTCATCCACGGCCTCAACCCCGGCCCGATGCTGATGATCGACAAGCCGGACATGTTCTGGTTCATCGTCGGCGCGCTGACGCTGTCGAACATCTTCATGCTGATCTTCGGGCTGACCGGCATCCGCGTCTTTGTCAAGGTCGTGGAGATGCCGCGCACGGTGCTGCTGCCGCTGATCATCCTCTTGTCGATCGTCGGCGCCTATGCCGTCAACAACTCGCTGACCGATGTCTACTGGATGCTCGGTTTCGGCATTCTGGGCTATTTCATGAAGCTCTACGGCTACCAGCTCGGCCCGGTGATCCTCGGCGTGATCCTGTCGCGCCTGCTCGACGACAACTGGCGGCGCGCGGTCATCTCCGAACAGGAAAGCCTGTCGATGCTGATGCTCGGCATCGTGAAAAGCCCGCTGTCGCTGGTGCTGTTCGCCTCGATCGTCTTCATCCTCGCCTCGAAGACGGCGCTGTGGCAGCGGCTGACGACGCGCAAGGCCGCGTGACGGGCGCGGCCTTACGGCTGCTGGAACGGCCCCAGCGGCATATGGCGGTTGACGTCCTTGTAGAGCAGGTAGCGGAAGCGGCCCGGTCCGCCGGCATAGCAGGCCTGCGGGCAGAAGGCGCGCAGCCACATGTAATCGCCGGCCTCGACCTCGACCCAGTCCTGATTGAGCCGGTAGACCGCCTTGCCTTCGAGCACATAGAGCCCGTGCTCCATGACATGCGTCTCGGCAAACGGGATCACCCCGCCCGGCTCGAAATTGACGATGTTGACGTGCATGTCGTGGCTGAGGTCGGCCGGATCGGCAAAGCGGGTGGTTGACCAGGTGCCGTTGGTGCCGGGCATCGCGATCGGCGTCACCTCCGCATCCGAGGTGACAAAAGCCACCGGCCGCTCCAGCCCCTCGACCGCCTGATAGCGCTTGCGGATCCAGTGGAACCGCGCCGCATCGCTGCCGGTGTTGGCCAGCGTCCAGCGGCAGCCGGGCGGCAGGAAGGCATACCCGCCGGTGGCAAGCTCGTGCGCCGCCCCCTCGATGGTCAGCCGCAGGCCGCCCGCGACGACGAACAGCACGCCTTCAGCCCCGGCATCGGCTTCGGGCCGGTCCGATCCGCCGCCGGGCGCGACCTCGCAGATGTAATGCGAGAACGTCTCGGCAAAGCCGCTCATCGGCCGGGCGATGACCCAGATGCGCGTCCTGTCCCAGAACGGCAGGAATGAGGTGACGATGTCGGTCATCGTGCCGCGCGGTATGACGCCGTACCACGGCGTGAACATCGCCCGGTCGGTGAGAAGCTGGGTCTGCGGCGGAAGGCCGCCGGCGGGCGAATAATAGCTGCGGGACGACATGGGTTCTCTCAGCGGCTGACAGTCAGGATGCGGTCGGGGGAAAGCGCGTGCTCGACAAGGTTGTCGCCCGGCCCCTTGCGATCGACCACCATGAAGCGGTCGCCCTCGCCGAAGGTGATGAGCGGGAAATGCCAGGTGTTGCGGGCGTAGTTGACGCCCTGCCGGCCCGTGGCGGCAAAGGCGCGGAAGCTCGCCGGATCGTCGGGATCGGTGCAGACCACCGCCAGCCACGGCGCATCCTGCAGCGGCATGAACGCCTGCGAGCCGAGCGGATGGCGCTCCATCATCGTGATCGCCAGCGGCAGGGTGCGGGCGCGGGCGATGAAGATCGAGACATTGGTTGCCGCCCCCGCCCCTGCCAGATCGACGGCGCAGAGATCGTTGAAGCGACGGGCAAAGCCGGCGTTGATGGTGATCGGCTCGCCCGTCGGCTCGATCACCGTGCCGAAGGGCGCGAACGCCGCCAGTGTCAGCGGCTGGGCCACCAGCGCAATCATGGCGTCAGTCCCGGCACATCGTTCAGCCTGAGACGGGCGATCCGCTCGATCTGGCTGAGCGCGGTGGCAAATTCCTGATCGGCACCGTTGCCGAGCCTCTCCTCGAAATTGGCGATGATGTCGGCTTTCGTCCGGCCCTTGACGGCGAGGATGTACGGGAAGCCGAAGCGCGCCTTGTAGGCATCGTTCAGCACCGTGAACCGCGCCTTTTCCGCCTCGGTCAGCGCGTCCAGCCCGGCGGAAGCCTGTTCGGTGGTCGATTCAGCGGTCAGCTGTTTCGCCATCGCCAGCTTGCCGGCGAGATCGGGGTGCTTGAGGATCAGGTCGCGCTGCTGATCCGGCGTGCCGGTGCGCATGGCGCGGACCATGATGGCGTGCAGCCCGTCCGCCGTATCGGCGTCGGGCCCAAGGCCGAGATCGAAAGCGCCGTCCGCGACCCACTCAGAATGCTCGAAAATGCCACCAAACCGGGCCAGAAACAGCGGTCTGGACATCCGCGATGGTTTCCAGCCGCCGGCCGGCGCATGGGTCATCACCCAATGGCGGGCGATATCGACGCGGCGGGCCACCCAGACATCGGCATGGCCCTGCACATAGTCGAGAAACCGTGCCAAAGCGGCTGCCCGGCCCGGACGGCCGACGAGCCGGCAATGCAGACCGACCGACATCATCTTCGGCTCCTCCCCCCCCTCGGCATGGAGCGTGTCGAAACTGTCCTTGAGGTAGGAGAAGAACTGATCGCCCGCGTTGAACCCCTGCGGGGTGGCAAAGCGCATGTCGTTGGCGTCGAGCGTATAGGGCACGATCAGGAACGGGCCGGTGCCGCCGCGCCCGTTCGGCCCCTCGACATAATAGGGCAGATCGTCGGCGTAGCTGTCGGCGGAATAGAGAAAGCCGCCCTCCTCCATCGTCAGCCGCACGGTGTTTTCGGACGTGCGGCCCTGATACAGGCCGAGCGGTCGGGCCCCGGTCAGGCGCTCCTGAACCGCCACGGCCTCGTCGATCTGGGCGCGCTCGGCCTCGGGAGAAAAATCGCGGTAGTCGATCCATTTCAGCCCGTGGCTGGCGACTTCCCAGCCGGCATCGGTCATCGCGGCCACCGCTTCGGGGTGGCGCGCCATCGCGCTGGCGACACCGAACACCGTGACAGGCAGGCCGCGCGACGTGAACATCCGGTGGAGCCGCCAGAAGCCGGCGCGCGAGCCGTATTCGTAGATCGATTCCATGTTCATATGCCGCTGCCCCGGCCAGGGCGCGGCGCCGACGATCTCGGACAGGAAGGCTTCGGACGCGGCATCGCCGTGGAGAATGTTGTTCTCGCCGCCTTCCTCGTAGTTGATGACAAACTGCACCGCGATCCGTGCGCCGCCCGGCCAGCGGGCGTGCGGCGGCCTCGCGCCATAGCCGATCATGTCACGCGGATAACGGCTCATCACCTGTCCCTCACGATCCGCGATAGGTCGAATAGCTCCACGGCGTGCAGACCAGCGGCACATGATAGTGCCCGTCCGGGTCGGCGATGGTGAAGCGGATCGGCACATGGCCGAGGAACTGCCCCGCGCCCGGCTGGTTCAGCGCGGTGAAATACGTCCCGATATCGAAGGTCAGGAGGTAGGTTCCGGCGCGAAACGCATCGCCGGTCATCAGCGGAGCATCGGTGCGCCCGTCGGCATTGGTGACCGTACGCGCCACACGCTCGAGCCGGTCGCCGTCGATCCGGTCCAGCGTGACGGCGACTCCGCAGGCGGGCCTGCCGTTGGCGGTATCCAGCACATGTGTCGAAAGCCGCCCCATCGTTCCGCCCTTCTCCTGCCGTGATCGACCGGGCGAGACTAGCACGCGCGCGGCGCCTGATTACATCAACGGTTTTGAAAATGATCCAACAAAAAAAGACTTAATCAATTCTGGAGATGCGGCAGACTGGCAGGAGGGGAGTTGTCTGGCGGGAGGGTCCGTCTGCTCCCGGGGGGATACAGCTATGTCGACAGTTCATCCGGTGGATGAAGTCCTGCCCGCGCCGCGCCTTGGCGCGCTCGGGCTCCAGCATGTTCTGGTCATGTATGCCGGTGCCGTGGCGGTGCCGCTGATCATCGGCCGGGCGCTCGATCTCGGGCCGGCGGAAATCGCCTTCCTGATCAATGCCGACCTGTTTGCCTGCGGCATCGTCACGCTGGTCCAGTCGCTGGGCTTTCCCGGCGTCGGCATCCGCCTGCCGGTGATGATGGGCGTCACCTTCGCCTCGGT
>CALCZO010000225.1 GCA_937903315.1 uncultured Alphaproteobacteria bacterium | reverse complement strand
ATGTCGCGGCGTTCGTGGACGGGGCGGATGCGACAGCGGCGGAACACAGGATTGTGTACGACAGCGCAACCGGAAATCTGTATTTCGACAGCGATGGTGATGGTGCAGCGGTCAAGGTCCAGTTCGCGACCCTGACCGGCGCGCCCGCGCTCGTCGCATCGGATGTTTTCATCGTGTGATCATTGCGTTAGGCAACAGTGAATTAGGCGAAAAGAGATATCGGCATGGCAACGACGACTCATCAGGATGCCCAGCGCCTCATTGACGCGGCCTCGAAGGCCGACTGGACATTTCTGCCCGAGTACAAGGGCTCGAAAACCGACCTGAATTACCTGCGCAATTACGTCATCAAGAATGTTGCCGATGTCTATGACGTCAGTGCCTCGTTGCTGAAGACGCCGACGGTGTTTTCGACCACTCTGATCCGCGATTTCGTCCACCGCGCCATCTATGGCAATTCAACGTCGGAGAAATACGCCGATCTGAAGAACCAGCCCGGTTTCGATGCGGATTTCCGCAACGATGTTGCCGGCGCGCTGCGCTATCCGGCCAGCGATTCCTGCGGCCTGATGGGTTATCAGCTGTTCCGCGTGTTTGAATCGCTCGGGTTCGAGACGGTCCGCGTCGGAGCGGTCGAAGGCGATCTCGTCGGCGGCGTCAAGGGCCAGTGGGGCATCTATTCGACCGGCAAGAACTTTGCCGACGCCCATGTGACGACACAGGTGTTCGTCAAGGACCTCAACAAGTTCATCATCCAGGATTCGACCTTCAACCTGATGTTCACCGACCGCAGCGGCACGCCGCTGTCGCTCAACGAGTTGCGTGATCAGCAGTTTGCCAGGTCGCCGGCCTACAAGATCGCCCACGACGATTCCTACCTGCATTTCCGCGAGAACGGCTACTCGATGTTCGAGGGTGCGTTCGATCACTCGTCGAGCACCTACATCCGCAACGTGCTGCTCAAGCCGTGGTCGATGCTGACCTATTCGTGGGACACCAACGACCAGTGGTACGCCACCGTGGTGCTGATGCGGGCCGACAGCTATTCCAGCGCCATCGCCTATTCCAGCTATCAGGCCGCCGTCATGGCGCTTGAAGTGGCGCAGGCGACAGGCGACGGCTGGGAAGATGGCGCCGTCACCATCCGCGGTTCGCGCTTTGTTGCCGGGTTCAAGCTTTACGACCGTGACACCGGGCAGGCCGAGAGCGAGTGGCTGACGGTCGCGCGCGACGGCGGCGAGTACATATCGCGGGACCGGATTTCCGGCCGCGTGCTCAAGGGCAGTTACGACCAGCTTGTGGCCGAGGCGAGCGGCAAGGGCATCCGCCGCAATCCCGGCGAGGACCTGTCGGACTTTCTCAATCCCGCCAGCCTGCTGGGCCGCAACGGCACGGTCTACAGCGAGCTGGAGGCAACGCCCTATGACGATGGTCTGGCGATCCTGACCGGCACGGCGGCCAGCAACCTGATCACCAGCAGTGCCGGCATCGCGCAGACCATGACAGGTCTGGCCGGCAACGATCTCTACATCGTCAACGACGCGTTCGATCGGGTCGCCGAATATTCACGCGGTGGATTCGACAAGATCCTGACGTCGGTCAGCTACACGATGTCGCCCGACACACAGGTCGAGGTGCTCAGCGCCGCCAGCCGCAGCAGTACGCAGGACATCAATCTCGTCGCCAACCGCTTCACGCAGCAGATGATTGGCAACAACGGCGACAACGTGATGTTCGGGTCGTCGTCGGGCCAGAAGATGTTCGGCTACGCCGGCAATGACGTCTATTACGTCAATTCGCGCAGCGATGTCGTCTACGAAACGTCGGGACGCGACCGGGTCTTCACCAGCACCAGCTATGTGCTGTCCAATGCCAGCGCGGTCGAGGATCTGGCAGTGACCGATCCGTATTCCTACAACCGCATCAGCCTCGTCGGCAATCATCTCGCCAATATGCTGACCGGCAACAAGGGCGCCAACACGCTGGAAGGGCGCGGCGGCAACGACCGGCTCTATGGGCTTGCCGGCAACGACACCTACATCGTCGATAGCGGCGGCGACCGCATCTATGAGAAGGCGGGCGAGGGCACGGATACCGCCTTCACCAAGGTCAGCTTCCGCATGACGTCGGGCGCGGATGTCGAAGTGCTGCGCGTCCATGGATCGGTTTCGGCATCGACCGGCATCTCGCTGATCGGCAACGGCCTTCAGGATATGCTCGTCGGCCACAACGGCGACAATGCGTTCAACCCCGGCGGCACCAACGGCACGACCATGGCCGGCAAGGGCGGCGACGACGACTACTACGTCCTCGCGGCCGCCGATGCGGTCTGGGAAACAGCGGGCAACGGCTTTGACCGCGTGTTCACCAATGTCGATTTCATCCTGACGATCGGGCAGGAGATCGAGGAACTGCATACCAACACCGCGGCCGGGGCCACCGGTCTTGCGCTGACCGGCAATGCCTACGACCAGCGCATCGTCGGTGATACCGGCACCAACACCATCAACGGCGGCGGCGGCGACGATACGATGACCGGCGGCGACGGCGCCGACCAGTTCGTGTTCGACAGTGCGGTCGATGGCGATAACCTGATGACGATCAACGATTTTGTTGCGGGCACCGATGCGATCCATCTCGATGGTGCGATGTTCGGCGGTCTTGCGGCCGGCGCGCTTGATGCGGCGGCGTTTGTCGTCGCCTCCGATGCCACCGATGCCGCGCACAGGATCGTCTACGACGATACAACCGGCGCGCTGTTCTATGACAGCGATGGCGACGGCGCGGCGGCCAAGGTGCGGTTCGGCACGCTCGTCGGCACGCCGGTTCTGGCTGATACCGATTTCCTGATCCTGTGACGTCCTTGGCGTGAGACGCGAGGGCGCTAGCCCCGCGCCTCAGCCTTCGTGTCAGCGCACCGGATACAGCGTCAGCGACCGGATTGTTGCGGTCGTCTGGCTCGGCACGGTATTGCTGTTGAACAGCGCCAGCCGGAGCGGCTTGCCGCGGCTCTGGAACCGGACCGAGCCCTTCGCCGTCTGGATCTGCGGCACAACGGTGATCCACCGCCCGTTCGGCCGCGCATCGAGCACACCGATCCCCATCTTGCCGTTGTCCGTCTCGATCTCGTAGTCGAGGATGAAATCGCCATGCGGCGGGGCAGGGATGTCGACGCTGTAAAATTGCGTACCCCATTGGGTCAGGTCGCCAGTCACCCGCGTCACGGCAGCGTCACCCTCCATCCGCGCCGTGCCAACGGCCGTCCACTGCCCGCGCGTGTCCGGGGTCAGGGCGAGTACTGCCGGCCCCCGCTCGATGCCGGTGATCTGCCGGCTGCGCCCGCTGTCGACGACATAGAGCACCAGCCCGAACGCACACAGCAGCGCGAGCACACTGGTGGTGAGTTGCAGCGGAACACGGCGCAGCGCTGGGCCAACCGGACCGAGCGGCAGGCGCGCCAGAGCCTGTCCGCCCCGGTGCGTGATCATGTCCGACACCCCGACAAGCAGCCGGCTGACCTCGCCCTTGCGCGCCATGGCCGGCTTTTCGAGAAGGAACCACGACAGCGCGGCGATGGTGGCCGTACCGCCGACCATGATCACCCACCCGCCGGGCGACGGCGTCAGCTTGAGCAGCAGCAGGACGTTGAGGAACGGCATGTGCCACAGGTAGATGCCGTAGGACAGGTCCGCCCCGCCGAGCACGCGCGCCATGCGCGGCAGCGTGTAGGCGAATGACAGGATGGCAAAGGCGATCAGCACGACGCGCAGCGCGATCATCGGCGTCGGCTTCATGTAGTCGAGCACGCTGTTGTTGAAATAGCGCATGTCGACATACGACACGCCAAGGTAGAGCGGGATCCAGAAGAAGGCCTTGCCGACCACATAGGGCCGCAGCACCGGCCACAGCCGCTGGAAGCAGGCCCCAACCAGAAAAATCCAGAAATGCGGGAACGGCGAACACAGCAAGGTGGCCTGAACCACCGGCGGCAGTTCATCCTTGTAGACCGTGGTCAGGGCGGACACCGCAAACGAGGCGATGATCCAGCCGGCGATGGAATAGACCAGCCAGCCGCGTTCGCGCAGCGCCCGGCTGAACGCCAGCGGGACCAGCAGATAGAAGCCGAGTTCGGCCGAAATCGACCACAGCACTCCGGAGGGGAACATCTTGAGCAGGCCGATATCCCAATTGAACGGCGAGCCGATCAGCAGGTTGCCGTAATAATCCGATCCCATCAGCACCGAGGTGAGGAACCAGACCGGCAGGGTGATCAGGTTGCGCAGCGTCGGCGAGAAGTTGGCGCAGACGATGATCAGCACCGCGATGAAGAACAGGTTGGCGAACAGGCCGGGATAGATCCGCGTCGCGCGGCGCGACAGGAACTGCGACGGCTGTTCCTTGCAGTTGTAGAACGACTGCGTGACCAGAAATCCGGAGATGATGAAGAACACCGCGACACCGGGAAAGGTGAAGGTGATCCAGAGGCCCAGCCCCTCCGGATGCGGCAGTTTGAGATGCTCGATCGCATGCGAATACATCACCTGCGAGGCTGCCAGCAGCCGCACCAGATCGAAGTTGTTATCGTGTTCGGGATTATGCGGTTTTCCGGCGGTCATCGGCTGGCTGGGATCCGTCTGTCGAGGAAAGGCGGCAGCACGGATGCCCCAGCCTCAGCCCGTTCGCTAGGCGTTCGCCCGGCAGCGGTCAAGCCGTTTGACCATCCACGCGGTCACCGTTCGCGGAATGCACGGGCAAACTGGTCAGCCAGCGGTTTCATCAGATAGGCAAGCGGGGTGCGCGGCTCGGTCTGGATGAAGGTTTCCGCCTGCATGCCCGAGATGATCTTGAGCGGCGCGGCGCGTTCAAGTTCACCGGCGTTCAGCTTGACGCGGATCGCGTAGTACGACTGTCCGGTCTGCTGCACGCGGATCGAATCCTGCGGCACGGTGGTCACGGTCGCCACCAGTTCCGGTGTCGTGCGCTGGTTGGCGGCGTGGATCCGAACGCGCGCCTGCTGGCCAAGCTGGACCTGATCGATGTCGTTGGGCAT
>CALCZO010000224.1 GCA_937903315.1 uncultured Alphaproteobacteria bacterium | reverse complement strand
TCGTCGCCGGTCAGCATCAGGCTTTCCTGCGGCACCTGCCGCCGCCCGCCCGAGCGTGCATCGACGGCACGTGCGCCGATATCGACCGAACGAACCGCGATCGTCGGCTTGTCGACCCGGCCGATCGGATACGGCCAGTTGTAGTTCAGACCCGGCGAGGCGACGGAACTGAACTTGCCGAACACCCGCTCGATGCCGATCTCGTTCGGCTTGACGGTGTAGATGCCGGTTGCCAGCCAGACCAGAACACCGACCAGCATAACCAGAATGATTCCGATGGCGCTCATGTTTCCGCCCGGTATCGCCCGGCGCAACTGATCCTGCCCCTTGCGGAACAGGTCCTCGAGATCCGGCGGACGCTGGCCGCCACCGCCGCCGCCACTTCCACCGCCGGAGGGGCCGCTGCCCCAGGGGCCGTTGTTTTTCGGTTGCCAGGGGCCGCCGCTATTGTTGTTCCAGGGCATCAGAGTCCTCGTCTGGGGGCAATATGCCTGCTGGATATAGGGACGGTTTGCAAAGTCCGCAATGCGCAGCAACCGGTTTTCGCTGGGCAGGGTCAGGACCGTCGCAGATAGGTAAGGAAGGCGTAAGTCGCTTCGTCGTCGGGACCGGCAGCATGATCCTGCCGCCCGGCGAGCCTCCAGCGGCCGGGATCAATGGCCGGAAAATGCACATCGCCCTCCGGCGCAAGATCGACGGCGGTGATTTCCAGCCGGTCTGCCCGGTCGATCAGCGCGGCATAGATCTCGCCGCCGCCCGCCACCATGATCGCCGCGGCCTGCATCTCGGCAGCAATCGTATCCGCCAGGACGAGGGCCGCATCGGGGTCACGCGCCACCGCAACCGCCGGATCATCGGCGGCGAACGAGCGCGAGACGACAATGGTGCGCCGCCCCGGCAACGGCTTGCCGATCGACTCGAACGTCCTGCGCCCCATCACGACCGGATGGCCGAGCGTCAGCGCACGGAAGTGCTTCATGTCGCCCTTCAGCCGCCATAACAGGCGGTTGTCGGCGCCGATGACCCCGTTGTTCGCCACAGCAGCGACAATGACGACTTCGCGCATCGCTCAGACCGCCACCGGCGCCCGGATTGCCGGATGATACGCGTAATCCTCGATCCGCACATGCTCGGCCCGGAAGGCGAACAGATCGGTGACGCCGGGATCGAGCACCAGCCGCGCCAGCGGCTTCGGCTCGCGCGACAATTGCAGCCGGGCCTGATCGAGATGGTTGGTGTAGAGGTGGACATCGCCGAACGTATGGACGAAATCGCCCACCTTCAGCCCCGTCACCTGCGCCACCATATGGGTCAGCAGCGCATAGGACGCGATGTTGAACGGCACGCCGAGAAACAGATCGGCCGAGCGCTGGTAAAGCTGGCAGGACAGGCGACCGTCCGCGACATGGAACTGGAACAGGCAATGGCAGGGCGCCAGCGCCATCGACGGAATGTCGGCCGGATTCCACGCCGAGACGATCAGCCGGCGCGAATCCGGATTGCGGCGGATTTCGGCCACCACATCGGCGATCTGGTCGATGGTCCGTCCATCAGGGGCGGCCCACGAGCGCCACTGGCGGCCATAGACCGGCCCGAGATCGCCGGTGTCATCGGCCCACTCGTCCCAGATGCTGACGCCATTGGCCTTGAGGTAGGCGATGTTGGTGTCGCCCTGCAAAAACCAGATCAGTTCGTGCACGATCGATTTGAGATGCAGCCGCTTGGTGGTGACCAGCGGAAACCCCCGCGACAGATCGAACCGCAACTGCGCCCCGAACAGCGACAGCGTGCCCGTGCCGGTGCGGTCGCTCTTGGCGACGCCCTCGTCCAGCACGCGGCGCATCAGGTCTAGATAGGCACGCATCGCCTTCACTCCCGGCGGCAAAAGCACATGGCCGGAAGACGGGCTCCCGGCCATGGCACGACGGCGCAGGATCGGCAGCCCGCGAGGCCGCCCGACCCCTTACTTCGGATGGAACTGCGACAGCGCCTTGAAGTGCTCGGCCACCAGATAATAGACCGTGATGCGCAGCTTGGAACGGTCTGCCTTCATCTTCTCGCACTGCGCCTTGACAGCGGCGGTCAGATCGGCGTCGCTCTCGGTACGGCCAAGCTTCTTCTTGCAGAAGCTGTCGACGACACGCTTGATCTCCTCGGGATCGGACGCGGCGACAAGGCGGGTGTCGGCCCGGCTCATCACCAGCGCGTAGGTCTTGGCCATGCCGGCCAGGGCCTTCTCGTCAACGCTGCTGGTGTACTTCTTGATGTCCTCGACGTATTTGCTGATATCGGCCACAGGCGCCTCCCCTCATGGAATCGGTTAATACCGCTAAGACCCTATACTTCTCGACAAAATTCGTCCAGCGACGGTTTTCCGCCCGCCCGCACCAGCGGGACCGCAACTGACCTCTTTGCTTTGCACCGCCGAGCGCCTATATTCGTCCTGCCGCCTCGCGCGGCTATGGTGATAAACGGCTATCGTAATAAACCTATCGGACCCGGGGGCAGTACCCGGCGCCTCCACCGGAACGCAGCGGCCACGCACGGGCGCTGTGCTGCGGCGGGGGCGAAACAGGATCGACGAGGGTGTAAAGGGTGGACTTTTGCCCGGCATGATACCGCCGTTATCGGGTCAAACCTATAGTTGCGAATGACAACTATGCTCCGGT
>CALCZO010000223.1 GCA_937903315.1 uncultured Alphaproteobacteria bacterium | reverse complement strand
GACGCCCGCTATCTCGGTGTCGCGATGGCCGCCGACCTACTGGCCTTCCTTGTGCCGGTCGCGCTCGACCGGCTGAAGACGCCGGTTCTGGTGTTCGATGCCATCGGGCTGGGGCTGTTTGCCGTTTCGGGCACCCAGAAGGCGCTCGATGCCGGATTGCCGCCGGTCATGGCGGCGCTGCTCGGCATGATCAGCGCCATCGGCGGCGGCGTCGTGCGCGATCTTCTGACCATGCGGGTCCCGCTTGTGCTCCAGCGCGAGGTCTATGCGCTGGCCGCTCTGGCCGGCGCGCTGGTGGTTGCGCTGGCCCACTATGCCGCCCTGCCTGCCGTGCCGGCGGCGCTGGCCGGGGCTGTCCTCGCAGTGTCGTTGCGGCTGGTCGCCGTGCGCCGCAACTGGCATCTGCCCCGTCCCGCCCGATCGGACGAGGCGGCAGACCAGGGACCGGACTCCGAAGCCTGATTCCACAATGCTTTACTTCCCTCGTGCTATGGAAATAATACGGTTCCGAAACGAAGGAGCGCTTGCATGCCGAGCGGGTTCAAGCCGGTTCAGGCTCTCAAGCTGTGGCACGAGGTGACGCTCGACATGGTGCGCGAGGAAGCCGTCGACCTGTCGCAGCGGCAGATGGCGATCCTGCTGACGATCTACCTCGAGATGCCGCCTCACACGGTGCGCGGGCTGGCCAGGAAGCTCGATGTCACCAAGCCGGTGATCACCCGCGCGCTTGACAGCATGGGCAGTCTCGATCTGGTCTCGCGCCGCCGCGACGATCTTGACCGCCGCAATGTCATCGTCCAGCGCACGGTGCGCGGCGCGCTGTTTCTCGAAAAGCTCGGCGACCGCATCGCGCGGCATGTCACGGAGGCCAGTCATGGCGCCTGACCGGCGGTTGACCCCGGCGCGGCCGGATCTGGCCGCCGCTCATCTGGCCGGACTTGTCACGGCCGAGCGCTTTGTCGAGGGCCGCCGGCTGCGCCTTGTCGCACCGCAGGCCCCGCTCAAGCGGACGCCGGCGTTTGATGCGCCTTACGAGACCGAAGCGCTGATGGGCGAGGTTTTCACGGTCTACGACGAGGATGAGGGCTGGACCTGGGGGCAACTCGCCTGCGACGGCTATGTCGGCTGGCTCCCGGCCCATGCGCTCGGTCCGGTCGATCCCGCGCCGTCCCATCGCGTTGCCGCGCTGCGCACGTTTGTCTACCCCGGCCCCTCGATCAAGGCCGAACCGCTGATGGCGCTGCCGATCGGCGCGGAGGTGGCCGTCACCAGACGCGAGGGAGCCTTTGCCGCAACTCCGGCCGGATTCGTCCACGCCGGCCATCTCGTGCCGCTCGGTGTGCATGAGCGCGATTTCGTCGCCGTGGCCGAGCGGTTCGTCGGCATTCCCTATCTCTGGGGCGGAAAATCGAGCCTCGGCATCGATTGCTCGGGGCTGGTGCAGCTGTCGCTGGCGATGGCGGGTGTCGCCGCCCCGCGTGATTCAGACATGCAGGAGGCCGGGCTGGGCACGGCGGTGACGACCTCCGACCTGCAGCGCGGCGATCTCGTATTCTGGAAGGGCCACGTCGGCATCATGACCGACCCTTTGGCGCTGCTTCATGCCAACGGCCATCACATGATGGTGGTGCGCGAGCCGCTGGAGACGGTGGTCGCCCGCATCGCGGCGGCGGGTGCCGGTCCGGTGACAGGCGTCCGCCGCCTGGCCGACTACACGCAGGCGTGATCACGGGACGGCGCTTTGTTCTGGACAGACCGGTCGGCAGGGATGACCCTTTCCTGGCGAACGGTCCTGACAGGGAGGGTTCCCGATGCGTTGGTTTTGCGACGGCAGGGCAATGCAGGTGGTTCTTGCCGCGCTGATGGCGCTGGCGGTGTCCCATGCGCCGGTGCGGGCTGGCGAGGAGGGCGAGGAGGTCGATGTCGCCCTCGTGCTTGCGGTCGATATTTCCTACTCGATGGATCTGGACGAGCAGAAGCTCCAGAAACAGGGCTATATCGAGGCACTGGTCTCCGCCGAGGTGCAGCGCGCGATTTCGATGGGCATGACCGGGCGGATCGCGCTGGCCTATGTCGAATGGGCCGATGCCGTGAACCAGCGCCTCGTTCTGCCTTGGACACTGATTGATGGCCCCGAGGCGGCGCGCAAGGCGACCGACATCATTGCCGCCTCGTCGATCCGGCGCGACCGCCGGACCTCGATTTCCGGCGCGCTTGCGTTCAGCCATCAGCTGATGAAGGACCTGCCGTTCCGCCCCCTGCGCAAGGTGGTCGACGTGTCGGGTGACGGGCCGAACAATGCCGGCGAGGCCATCGAGGTAGCGCGCGACCGGTTGCTCGCCGACGGCATCGTCATCAACGGCCTGCCGATCATCCTGGCGCGCAGTGGCGGCGGCTGGGGCTACATCCCCAATCTCGACCAGTATTATCAGGATTGCGTCATCGGCGGGCCGGGTTCGTTCATGATCCCGATCACGACGATGGAGCAGTTCCTTTCCGCCACCAAGCAGAAGATCATCCGCGAGGTCGCCGAACTGGGCATGTCCGATGCCATTCCGGTGCAGGACCGGCGCGGTCGCACCGATTGCACCATCGGCGAGCGGATGATGCGCGAGCGCGAACGCTGGTTCAACTGACGGCTCAGGTGCCGCGCGGCTTGGCCCGGAGGGTCGGGGCTGCAACTGCCGGATCGTCCGGCCAGACATGGCGCGGATAGCGGCCGCGCATCTCGGTGCGTACGGCGGCCCATGACCCGGCCCAGAAGCCGGGCAGATCGCGCGTGATCTGGATCGGCCGCTGCGCCGGCGACAGCAGATGCAGTGTCAGTGGCCGCCTGCCGCCCGCAATTGCCGGATGCCGGGTCAGCCCGTAGAGTTCCTGCACGCGGATGGCGAGCACCGGCGCGCCGTCTCCCTCGTAATCGATGGCGTGGGCTGCCCCGGTCGGGGCGACGAAATGGGTCGGCGCTTCCGCCTCCAGCCGCCGCGCCCGCTCCCATGGCAGCAGGCCGTGCAGCGCCTCGCCCAGATGGGCGGGCGTGATCTGGCCAAGGGCGGTGAGGCCGTTGAGATACGGTGCCAGCCACTCGGCGGCTGAGGCCGCAAGCCCCTCGTCCGAGACGTCCGGCCAGTCGATCCCTTCCGCCTCCCGCAGGAACAGCACGCGATCGCGCCACTGATGGTGCGCACCGGTCCATGGCAGACGACCGATGCCGAGCCGTGCGATGCCTTCGGCGAGTGCCCGCGCACTGGCCTCGCCTGCCGGCACCGGCAACGGGCTGGAGCCCAACACCAGCGCATCGAGCCGTCGCACCCGCCGCGCCCTGAGCGCCGCGGCGACGGGATCGAACCGGACCTCGTCGGCCTCGGTGATCCGCTCGCGGAAGGCGTCGGAAAGCTCGTCCTCGCCGAGCGGTGCCGCGCTGAGAAT
>CALCZO010000222.1 GCA_937903315.1 uncultured Alphaproteobacteria bacterium | reverse complement strand
CGGATGCCTACAAGAAGGAGACGGGCAATGGCCTCAATTACCAGTCGATCGGCTCTGGCGCAGGCATCAAGCAGATTCAGGCCAAGACCGTGACCTTCGGTGCCACTGACGCCCCGCTCAAGGTCGAGCAGCTTGACAAGGAAGGCCTCGTCCAGTGGCCGCAGGTGATGGGCGCGCTCGTCTCGGTGATCAATCTCGACGGAATCAAGCCTGGCGAGATGGTGCTTGATGGGCCGACGCTCGGAGACATCTATCTCGGCAAGATCAAGATGTGGGACGACGCCGCGATCAAGAAGCTGAACCCGACCCTGAAGCTCCCTTCGGCGGCGATCTCGGTCGTGCGCCGTTCGGACGGCTCGGGCACCACGTTCCTCTGGACGAACTACCTGTCCAAGATGAACGCCGAATGGAAGGCGAAGGCCGGTGAAGGCACGGCTGTCGAATGGCCGACAGGCGTGGGCGCCAAGGGCAACGAAGGTGTTGCCGGCAACGTCGCCCAGACCAAGAACTCAATCGGCTATGTTGAGTATGCCTATGCCAAGCAGAACAAGCTGACCTACACCGCGCTGGTCAATCCGGCCGGCAAGACCGTCCAGCCGACAATGGCCAGCTTCCAGGCCGCCGCCGCCAACGCGAACTGGTCGGCCGAGCCGGGCTATCGGCAGATCCTCACCGCTCAGCCGGGCGATGCCTCGTGGCCGATCACCGGCGCGACCTTCATCCTGATCCACAAGAAGCCTGTTGACAAGGCGGCCGCTGTTGAGGCCCTCAAGTTCTTCACTTGGGCCTTCGAGAAGGGTGGCAAGATGGCTGAGGATCTGGATTACATCCCGATGCCCGCGAACGTCGTCAAGATGATCAAGGACACCTGGGCCAAGGACATCGAAACCAAGTAATTTCCCTGCAATTGGGGGGCCTCGTGCCATAGGGCGCGAGGCCCCTTACAGTCTTCAAAAAGCCGAGGGCACGTCCTATGAGCCTTGCCGATATAGCCTCGCCGATCGCGAAGGACCGGCAGGAAGCCGCCAAGGCTTCAGCCCTGAGTGGGTTCACACGATCCGACTCGATGTTCTATTGGGCCACCCGCCTGTCGGCCCTGACCGTTCTCGGCATTCTCGGCGGGATCATCATCTCGCTGTTCATCGGCGCCCTGCCGGCGATCCGTGAATTCGGATTTGACTTCCTGACCACTCAGCGCTGGGCACCGCAGATGGAGCCGACGCCCGTCATGGGCGCACTGGGGCCGATTTACGGTACGCTGCTGACCTCGCTGATCGCCATGCTGATCGCGGTTCCGGTCGGCCTTGGCATCGCGATCTTCCTGACAGAATTATGCCCGATGAAGCTGCGGCGTCCGTTTGCGCTGGCGATCGAACTGCTCGCCGGCATCCCCTCGATCATCTACGGCATGTGGGGCTTCTTCGTCCTCGCTCCCTGGCTGGCTGAAAAATTCCAGCCGTTCATGATCGCCACCTTCGGCTCGATCCCGGTGCTTGGCGCGATTTTCGCCGGACCGCCGTCGCAGCTCAGCCTGTTCAACGCCTCGCTGGTGCTGGCGATCATGATCCTGCCGTTCATCACGGCCGTATCGAAGGACGTGTTCGACACCGTCCCGCCGGTGCTCAAGGAGGCCGCGTACGGCGTCGGCTGCACCACCTGGGAAGTGGTCCGCAACGTCGTGATCCCCTACACCCGCGTCGGCGTGATCGGTGGCGTGATGCTGGCGCTGGGCCGTGCGCTGGGCGAGACGATGGCCGTGACCTTCATCATCGGCAACGCCTTCAAGATTCAGGGATCAATTTTTGCGCCAGGAACGACAATCTCCGCAGCCATTGCCTCGGAATTTGCCGAAAGCGATGGCTTGCATCAGTCTGGCCTCATCCTGCTCGGCCTGCTGCTGTTTGTCCTGACCTTCGCCGTTCTGGCGACCGCGCGCCTGATGCTGCTGCGCCTCGAAATGAAACAGGGCAAGTAAGATCATGAACCCGATTTATGCCTCCCGCCGTCGTTCGGATCTGATCGTCCGCGGCCTGTGCTTCGGAGCGGCTGCCTTCGGCCTCTCGTGGCTGGCGATGATCCTGTTCTCGCTGTTCTGGAACGGCCTTGCCGGGCTCAGCGTCACCTTGTTCACCGAGATGACGCCGCCGCCCGGCTCGACAACCGGCGGCCTTGCCAATGCGATCGTGGGCTCTTTGATGATGACCATCGTCGGCGTCGCCATCGGCACACCGCTGGGCCTGCTGGCGGGCACCTGGCTGGCTGAATATGGCCGCTATGATCGTCTGGCGACCGTGATCCGGTTCATCAACGACATTCTCCTCAGTGCACCGTCGATCATCATCGGCCTGTTCATCTACGGTTTCATCGTCGTGCCGATGGGCGGCTTCTCGGGGTTCGCCGGCGCGCTGGCGCTGGCGGTGATCGTGATCCCAGTCGTCGTGCGGACCACCGAGAACATGCTCCATCTGGTACCCAACACCCTGCGGGAGGCGGCGTCCGCGCTGGGCATGCCGCGCTCGCTGGTCATCCGCCGCATCGCCTTCCGTGCCGCCAGAGCCGGGATCATCACAGGTGTCCTGCTGGCGACAGCCCGTGTCGCCGGCGAAACCGCGCCGCTGCTGTTCACTTCGCTGTCGAACCAGTTCTGGAGCCTCGACATCACCAAGCCGCTGGCCAACCTGCCGGTGACCATCAACAATTTCGTCCAGAGCCCCTATGCCTACTGGAAGCAGCTCGCCTGGTCGGGCGCGCTGCTGATTACGCTGGCGGTTCTGTCGCTCAACATTGCCGCCCGCGTGATCGGCGGCGAAAGGACGCGCAAATGACCCAGGGTGCAGCAATGGCCACCGGACAGACACCGAAGGCCAAGATCGAGGTCAAAAACCTCAATTTCTACTACGGTGAAAGCAAGGCTCTGAAGGGCAATTCGCTGGAGTTGCTCGAGCATCAGGTCACGGCCTTCATCGGGCCTTCGGGCTGCGGCAAGTCCACGTTGCTGCGCGTCCTCAACCGCATGTATGATCTCTATCCGGGACAGCGTGCGGAAGGCGAGGTCCTGCTCGACGGCAAGAACATTCTCGACCCTGCGGTCGATCTCAACCTGCTGCGCTCGCGCGTCGGCATGGTGTTCCAGAAGCCGACGCCGTTCCCGATGACGATCTACGACAACATCGCCTTCGGCATCCGTCTTTACGAGAACCTGCCGAAAAGCGAGATGGACGGGCGCGTCGAGACGGCGCTGAAGGGCGCGGCCTTGTGGAACGAGGTCAAGGACAAGCTCAACGCCTCCGGCCAGTCGCTGTCGGGTGGCCAGCAGCAGCGCCTGTGCATTGCCCGGACGGTTGCGATCAAGCCCGACGTGATCCTGTTCGATGAGCCCTGTTCGGCGCTCGACCCGATTTCGACATCCAAGATCGAGGAGTTGATCGACGAACTGCGCGCCAACTACACCATCGCCATCGTGACGCACAACATGCAGCAGGCCGCCCGCGTGTCGCAGAAAACAGCGTTCATGTATCTTGGCGAACTGGTCGAGTTTGGCGATACGGACGAAATCTTCACCGCCCCGCGCGAGAAGCGGACGCAGGACTACATCACCGGCCGCTTCGGCTGAACAAGGACAGGAGCGTCTGATGACCGACCACACCGTAAAGGCCTACGACGTCGAGTTGCAGGATCTCGCCCGGCGCATCTCCGAGATGGGCGGCATTGCCGAAAGCATGCTGGCCAGTTCTGTCAAGGCACTGGTCCGCGGCGACAACATGCTGGCCGACGACGTGATCCGCACCGATTCACAGCTCGACGTGATGGAACGCGAGGTCAATGAGAAGGCGATCCTGATGATCGCGCGCCGACAGCCGATGGCAGTCGATCTGCGCGTCATCGCCTCGACCATCAAGATGGCGGCGGACATCGAGCGCATCGGCGATCTCGCCAAGAACATCGGCAAGCGCGTCAAGGCGATCGGCATGCCGTTCCACCAGCAGTCGCTGGTCAATGGCGTGACCCATCTCGGCAACATGGCGCAGGAACGGCTGCGGATGGTGCTCGACGCCTATGCCAGCCGCAATCTCGATGCTGCGCTTGAGGTCTGGCGCCATGACGACGACATCGACGCGCTGCACAACTCGCTGTTCCGCGAATTGCTGACCTACATGATGGAAGATCCGCGCAACATCACCTTCTGCACCCATCTGCTGTTCTGCGCCAAGAACATCGAGCGGATGGGCGATCATTGCACCAACATCGCCGAGACCATGCATTACATGGTGACGGGCTCTGCCCTGACCGACGTCCGGCCGCGCGCCGGCGCTGTGCCCGAGGCCGATGCAGTGTCCGGCAGCGAACACGACTGACGCCGCTGAACTCCCGGTCCGGATGCATGATGGGGCGGCCGCAGGGCCGCCCTTTCCATTTCCGGTGCCCTGCCCCGGCCGTCTTTACCCCCGACCTGGAACACCGGACATGAAAAAGGGCGGCTCGCGCCGCCCTTTTTATCTGTCATCCATGTCTGAAAAAACTTATGCCGCGTCCGCGCCCTGCGCATTGGCTGCAACATCCGCCGCGTGACGGGCCAGATCATCCTTGCCCTTGGCGTCGACATCGCGATCGACAAATTCGATCACCGCCACCGGCGCGCTGTCACCATAGCGGAACCCCGCCTTGATGATGCGCAGATAGCCGCCGTTGCGCTCCTTGTAGCGGGGCGCCAGAACGTCGAACAGCTTCTTGACGCTGTCCTGATCACGCATCTGGCCGATCGCCAGACGCCGCGAATGCAGATCGCCCTTCTTGCCGAGCGTCACGAGCTTCTCGACGACCGGACGCAGGTCCTTGGCCTTCGGCAGGGTCGTGATGATCTGCTCATGCCGGATCAGCGCAGCCGCGAGATTGGCAAACATCGCCTTGCGATGCGACGCCGTCCGGTTGAACCGGCGGCCTTTGTTTCCGTGACGCATTGGATTGCTCCATCCTTATGCGACCGCCGTGTCAAGGTACGGCCGCTCGTTATTGGCGCGGGCTTTGCCCGTCGCCTCAGTAATGCTCTTCGAACCGCTTGGCGAGTTCGTCGATGTTCTCGGGCGGCCAGCCCGACACTTCCATGCCGAGATGCAGGCCCATCTGGGCCAGAACTTCCTTGATTTCGTTCAGCGACTTGCGACCGAAGTTCGGAGTGCGCAGCATTTCGCCTTCGGTCTTCTGAATGAGATCGCCGATGTAGACGATGTTGTCGTTCTTCAGGCAGTTCGCCGAACGGACCGACAGCTCCAGCTCGTCGACCTTCTTGAGCAGCGCCGGGTTGAAGGCCAGCTCCGGAATGGCGGCAGGCGCCTCTTCCTTGCGCGGTTCCTCGAAGTTGAGGAACACCTCAAGCTGATCCTGCAGGATGCGGGCAGCGAACGCCAGCGCATCCTCGGGCGAGATCGAGCCATCGGTCTCGATGCTCATCGTCAGCTTGTCCTTCTCCAGGTCCTGGCCCTGCCGGGTATTCTCGACCCTGTAGGACACCTTCTTGACCGGAGAGAACAGGCTGTCGACCGGGATCATGCCGATCGGCGCATCCTCGGGACGGTTGCGGTCGGCGGGTGTGTAGCCCTTGCCGGTGGCGACCGTCAGTTCCATGCGGATCTCGGCGCCCTCGTCGAGGTTGCACAGCACGAGTTCGGGATTGAGGATCTGCACATCGCCGGTCACGGCAATGTCACCGGCCGTGACAACACCGGGGCCGTGCTTGCGCAATGTCAGACGCTTGGCCTGATCGGCCTGCATCTTGATCGCGATGTCCTTGATGTTGAGGACGATGTCGATCACATCTTCACGCACGCCGGGGATCGACGAGAATTCATGCAGAACACCGTCGATCTGGATCGCGGTGACGGCGGCGCCCTGAAGCGACGACAGCAGCACGCGACGCAGGGCGTTGCCGAGTGTCATGCCGAAGCCACGCTCAAGCGGCTCGGCAACAACCGTGGCCAGACGACGCGCATCATTGCCCGGCTGCACGTCGAGCTTGGACGGCTTAATCAGTTCCTGCCAGTTCTTCTGGATCACGACAGCAAAATCCCTTCGATCCCGTCAGCAAAACGGCGCGCCGACAATGGGCACGCCGCACCGAGGCAAATATATATCAGACGCGACGACGCTTGCGCGGACGGCAACCGTTGTGCGCAATCGGTGTCACGTCGCGGATCGACGTCACCGTGAAGCCCGACGCCTGAAGGGCGCGCAGCGCCGATTCACGGCCCGAACCCGGACCGGTCACTTCGACCTCGAGCGTCCTCATGCCATGCTCGGACGCCTTGCGGGCCGCATCCTCCGCCGCGACCTGCGCCGCATACGGAGTGGACTTCTTCGAACCTTTGAAGCCGAGCGCACCGGCCGACGACCACGAGATCGTGTTGCCCTGCGCATCCGTGATCGTGATCATCGTGTTGTTGAACGACGCGTTCACATGGGCAACGCCCGACGCGATGTTCTTGCGTTCACGACGACGAACGCGGGTTGCTTCCTTAGCCATGAGCCAGAGACCTTCCAAACAGTGAGGTGATCAGCCGGACGCCGCCACGGGCGCCGGCTCGGGACATTACTTCTTCTTGCCGGCGATCGCCTTCGGCTTGCCCTTGCGGGTGCGCGCATTGGTATGCGTGCGCTGACCGCGGACCGGCAGACCACGACGATGACGCAGGCCGCGATAGCAGCCGAGATCCATCAGCCGCTTGATGTTCATCGCCGTCTCGCGGCGGAGATCGCCCTCGACCGTATAGTCACGGTCGATGGTCTCGCGGATCTGCAGGACTTCCGCGTCCGACAGCTGGTTGACGCGCTTGGCATGATCGATGCCAACCTTGTCGCAAATCTCCACCGCATTCACCGGGCCGATGCCATGAATGTAGCGGAGCGCGATCACAACGCGCTTCTGGGTCGGAATGTTGACGCCGGCGATACGAGCCAAGACGCTTCTCCTCAAG
>CALCZO010000221.1 GCA_937903315.1 uncultured Alphaproteobacteria bacterium | reverse complement strand
GGGCGATCGAGCATAACATCACCGTGCCGGAGGGGCTGACGAGCGAGCAGATCGTCGCCCGCCTGCGCGAGAGCGATCTTCTGGTGGGCACGATCAACGACATTCCGCCTGAAGGCTCGCTGTTGCCCGATACCTACAAGATCGCGCGCGGCACGTCCCGCGATGCGCTGATTGCCCGCATGCAGCGGGACCAGAAGCGCATTCTGGCCGAAGTCTGGGCCAAGCGGGCCAAGGATATCCCGGTCAAGTCGGCCGGCGATCTGGTGACGCTCGCCTCGGTGGTGGAGAAGGAAACGGGCAAGGCCGACGAGCGCAGCCGCGTCGCCGGCGTGTTCGTCAACCGCCTCAACCGCAACATGAAGCTGCAGTCGGACCCGACGATCATCTATGGTCTGGTGGGCGGCAAGGGGACGCTCGGCCGCGCGATCACCCGGGCGGACATCCAGTCCAATACGCCCTACAACACCTATGTCATCGCTGGCCTGCCGCCGGGGCCGATTGCCAATCCCGGACGCGCCTCGATGGAAGCGGCGGCCAATCCGTCGCGGACCAAGGAACTGTTCTTTGTCGCCGACGGGACGGGCGGCCACGCCTTTGCTGAAACGCTGGAACAGCACGAGCGCAATGTCGCCCGCTGGCGCCAGATCGAGGCGCAGCAGCGGGACGCGGCCCAGCCGCCGCCGGCTCCGGGCTTTGCGCCTGTGGCGCCTGCGGCTCCGTCGACCAACCGGTCGGATGCCGGGACGCCGCCGACGACAACCGGCGCGCTGCCGGTGCGGCGCGCGGTCGATGCGACAGAGGGAACCGCGCTCGATCCGCTGGCCAACCGGTCGTTCGATCTCAACTCGAGCAAGACCGTTCCGGCGCTGCGCTGAACGGTTGGATGGCCGGGGATGCCCCCGAACGAGGACAGGACGGGGGAGCGATGACGATCAGCAGCATGACGGGATTTGCGCGGGCGCAGGGCAGCGCCGGCGATTATGCCTGGGCGTTCGAGATCAAGAGCGTCAATGGCCGGGGGCTGGACCTCCGCTTCCGGCTGCCGGCGCCGTTCGATGCGCTTGAAGCGGATTTCCGCGCCCGTGCACAGAAGGCGCTCTCGCGCGGCAACCTGCAGATCGGCATGAGTGTGACGCGCACGGCCAGCGTGGCGCGCGGACGGATCAACGAGGACCTGTTCATCGACTATGCGACGGTGGCCGAACGGCTGGCATGGAAGGCCAATCTCGCCGCTGCCACCGTCGGCGAGCTGTTGCGCCTGCCCGGCATCATCGAGACAGGCACGACGCCTGAAGAGGTGCTGGACGCAGTGGTGACCGAGGCCGTTCTGGCCAGCTTCGATGCGGCACTGACCGCCCTTGTCAGTGCGCGGGCGGCCGAGGGCGCGGCGCTGGCGGCGATCATCACCGGGCAACTCGATGGCATGGCAGCGGCGGTCGCGGCGGCCATCGAAGCGGACGGCGCCCGGCCGGCGGCGATCCGGGCCCGGCTCGACAGCCAGATCCGCGCCTTGCTCGACAGCGCCGAGACGTTCGATCCGGCACGGCTGCATCAGGAAGCGATGCTGATCGCCTCGCGCGTTGATGTGCGTGAGGAGATCGACCGGCTGAAGGCCCATATCGAGGCGGCACGCGGCCATGTCGCCGCCCGCGAGCCGGTCGGCCGCAAGCTCGATTTCCTGGCGCAGGAATTTGTGCGCGAGGCCAATACGCTGTGTTCGAAGGCCAATGATCTGGCGCTGACGCGTATCGGGCTTGACCTGAAGGCCCTTGTCGAGCAATTCCGCGAGCAGGTTCAGAACATCGAGTGAGCGCCATGGCCGACCCTGCTGCCTCTCCGCTGCCGCGCCGCGGCGTCATGCTGGTCATCGCCTCGCCGTCGGGGGCGGGAAAGTCGACGCTGAGCCGTCTTCTTCTGCAGAGCCCCGAGGTCGCGACGATCACGATGTCGGTATCGGTGACGACGCGCAAGCGGCGGCCGAGCGAGGTGGACGGCGTACACTACCATTTCCGTTCGGTGGAGGAGTTCCACCTGATGCGCGAGCGCGGCGAGCTGCTCGAATGGGCGCAGGTGCACGACAATTTCTATGCCACTCCGCGCGCGCCGGTCGAAAAGGCGCTGGCCGAAGGGCGTGACGTCCTGTTCGATATCGATGTGCAGGGCACGCTGCAACTCTACGAGACGATGCGCAGCGACATGGCGACGGTGTTCATCCTGCCGCCGTCGATTCCCGAACTGCACCAGCGGCTGCAACGGCGGGCCGAAGACGACGCGGCGACGATCAACCGGCGGCTCAGGACCGCCCTGACCGAAATCCGTCACTGGGCCGACTACGATTATGTTCTGGTCAATGATGACCTCGACCGCTGCTTTTCCGAGTTGCAGTCGATCCTGAAGGCGGAGCGGCTCAAGCGCACGCGCCGGGCGACGCTGGGCACGCTGGTGGAGCGGCTCGACGGCGATCTCGAAAGCCTGCTGGCGGCGCAGGCCAGAGCGCTCTGATCAAGCGGTTTTCCGGCTTGCCGCGGCATTGGCCAGACGGACAAATTCACTGACCGACAGCGTTTCAGGCCGGCGCGTCTCATCGATTCCGGCCGCGGCCAGCAGACCGGGGGCGTCGCCGAGCTGTTTCAGGCTCTGGCGCAGCATCTTGCGCCGCTGGCCGAAGGCCTCGGCGGTGATGGTTTCCAGCGTGGCAAGAGGGCACGGCTCGGGCGCGGGATCGGGGATCAGTTCGACAACGCTGGAGGTCACCTTCGGCGGCGGGGTGAAGGCGGACGGCGGCACATCGAACAGGATGCGGGCGCGGGTGCGCCAGCCGCAGAGCACACCGAGACGGCCGTAATCGTCCGGTTTGGCCGGGGTGGCGACGATGCGTTCGGCAACCTCGCGCTGGAACATCAGCGTCAGGCTGTCATAGAACGGCGGCCATTCATCCTGCCGCAGCCAGCCGACCAGCAGCGCGGTGCCGACGTTGTAGGGCAGGTTGGCGACGATGCGGGCGCGGCGGCCTGCCAGGTGGGGGCGCGGATCGAACTTGAGCGCATCGCCCTCGATCACCGTCAGGCGGCCGGG
>CALCZO010000220.1 GCA_937903315.1 uncultured Alphaproteobacteria bacterium | reverse complement strand
TCAACCGGAAAGATGGGCCAGAGTCGCGTGGGCGTTGTCGTTTCGATCGAAAACAGACCGGGAAAGAGCGGGCGCGAGGGGATCGAGCGTCTCGTTCAGCTGGTCAGGACGGATATGGAACGGGTCAACGCCCTGATCCTGTCGCGTACGGGATCGGACGTGACGATGATCCCGGAAGTTGCCAATCATCTGATCGAATCAGGCGGCAAACGGCTCAGGCCGATGCTGACCATCGCCACCGCGATGCTGTCGGGCTATCAGGGCGAAGGGCACATCCGCCTCGCCGCCTCGGTCGAGTTCATGCACACCGCCACGCTGCTGCACGATGATGTCGTCGATGCCAGCGAGATGCGCCGGGGCAAGAAAGCGGCCCGGATGCTGTGGGGCAACGAGGCCAGCGTGCTCGTCGGAGATTTCCTGCTCGGGCAGGCGTTCAAGATGATGGTCGAGGTCGGCTCGCTGCAGTGCCTCGACATTCTGGCCACGGCCGCGGCCGTGATCGCCGAGGGCGAGGTGATGCAGCTTGGCGCGGCCAAGAACACCGCGACCAGCGAGGATGAGTATCTGGCCGTCATCCGAGCCAAGACCGCCGCGCTGTTTGCTGCTGCGGCAGAGGTCGGGCCGGTGCTGGGTGGGCTTGACAGGACAGCGCAGGTCGCCGCCCGCAGCTATGGCACCAACCTCGGCGTGGCCTTCCAGCTGATCGACGATGCGCTCGATTACGGCGGGGCCAGCGCCGCGCTGGGCAAGAACGTCGGCGATGATTTCCGCGAGGGCAAGATCACCCTGCCGGTCGTCCTGTCCTATCGCAGGGGCAGCGACGAGGAGCGGACCTTCTGGCAGCGGACGCTGCAGCGCGGCGAGATCGGCGACGGCGATTTCGAGCGGGCGAGGCAGATCATGCAGTCGCACAAGGCGCTCGACGATACGATCGAGCGGGCGCGTCATTATGGCGCCATGGCCAAGGATGCGCTCAAGCTGTTTCCCGCCTCGCCGATGCGCGCGGCACTCGACGATGTGGTCGATTTCTGCGTCGCCCGCGCCTATTGAGCAGTCCTGATCCCTTCAGCCTTGAAGACCGCCGAGCGTCGCGGGCTGGATCCACCAGTCGCGATGGTCGCGGCGCAGCGCGCGCACGGCGGCAAACACGGCCGGAAGATCGCTGAACAGCCCGAAGCATGTCGCGCCCGAGCCTGACATCCGCGCAAGAAGGCAGCCTTCACTGGCACCAAGCGCGGCGAGCACCTCGCCGACCATGGGCTCGACTGAGATCGCAACGGGTTCAAGATCATTGCGGCTGGCCGCGACCAGCGCGATCAGCGTGGCAGCGTCGATGGCGCTGTCGAGTTCGAAATGGTGGCCGGACGGCCGTGTCTCGCCGGGCGCCAGACCGAGCGCCCGGAACACCGCCGCCGTTTCCACCGGCACGCCGGGATTGACCAGCACCGCATGAAGCCGCGGCAGCGTCAGCGCCTTGCCGAGCCGCTCGCCCGCTCCGCGCATGATCCTTGGTTGCGAGGCGAGACACACCGGCACATCCGCACCGATGGCCCGCGCGGTTTCGATCAGCCGCAGATCATCGACCGCAATGTCGTTGAGGCGCGCCAGAAGCCGCAGGGCGGCCGCAGCATCGGCCGACCCGCCGCCGATCCCCGCCGCGACGGGCAGATGCTTGTCGAGAAAAAACGCCCCTGTCTTCAGCCCGTCGACACGGGTGGCCAGGGCCGCAACCGCACGCAGGACGAGATTGTCGTCGCCCGATCCGATCAACTGGGCCGTCGGGCCGGCAACGGTCAGCGCTAACCCTGCCTGATCGTCAAGCAGCAGCGTATCGGCAATGTCGGCGAACATGACCAGACTTTCAAGGTCATGATAGCCGTCCGCACGGCGCCCGTGGATGAGCAACGTCAGGTTGATCTTGGCCGGTGCGCAGTCCGTGAGCGGCATGGATGCTCAGTTCGCCGGGGCTTTGAACGGCAGCAAATCGACCGGCGGTGCGTCAACCGGCGGCAGATCGAAAGCGGGCAAGCCGGGCGGGGCTAGTTCCGGCGGCAGGCCCGGCCAAGGATCGTCCAGCCCGCGCTCGAGCTTGGACAGGATCTTGGGCAGTTCCTCGGCCTCCGGCTTGAGGTCGCGGGCGTGATTCCACTTGAAATACGCCTCCCGTTTGCGACCGACGCGCCAGTAGGCATCGCCCAGATGGTCGTTGATCGTCGCATCGCCGGGCTTGAGTGCAACGGCACGCTCAAGTTCGCGTACCGCATCCTCGAACTTGTCGAGCCGGTAGTAGGCCCAGCCGAGACTGTCGACGATGGCGCCATCATCGGGCGCCAGCGCCACCGCCTCCTTCAGCATGTCGAAGGAACGCTCGATGTTCAGCTTCTGGTCGACCCAGGAATAGGCCAGATAGTTGAGAACCTGCGCCCGCTCATATTTCTGGCGCGGGGTGCGGACCGAGGCCGGCAGCAGCTTGAGGGCGGTGAGAAAATCGGCCTCCGCCTTCGGCCACTGCTTGTCGCGCTCATAGGCGACGGCGCGACCGAAAAACAGTGTCCAGTGGCTCTGCTCGGGCTTTGGGATGCGATCGATCGCGCGCGAGTAGACACCGATTGATTCGGCATACCGCTTCTTGGTGCGGTACAACCCACCGAGCATGTCGACGGCGTCGAATTCGTCCGGCGTTTCCTCGAGCAGCGTCGTCAGTGTCCGGATGGCCTCGTCGCTCTTGTCCTGGCGCTCGTAGGCGATGACGCGGCCAAGCAGCGAGCGCGAACGGAACGGCGAATCGCTGCCTATCCTGGCGAACGCCTCGCCGGACCGCTCCCACTGGCGCATTGATTCAAACAGTTCGCCGATCGACACCCGGACAAGGTCATCGTCCGGGTTCAGATAGGCTGCAAGCTGCATGAAGATCAGCGCCGTTTCCGATTCGCGCCCGGTGGTCGAGACCGCGCCGAGGCCATACAGCACTTCGGCTGCGCCATCGGTCACAGTGGTCGACAACGGCGGCAGCGCGCGGCCCGCCTTGAGATCATCAAGCTGGCGGCGCACGAACGGCTGGCCCTGGTTGCGCGCCTGCCACGCTTCATAGACCTTGATCGCATCGTCGCGATTGCCCAGCCGCGACTGCAGCCGCGCAAAGGCATCGGCCACGCGCAGGGTGCCCGGCTCGATGCGATAGGCCGCCGTCAGCCGCTTTTCCGCTTCCGCCTTGTTGCCGGCGACATCGGCCATCAGCCCGCCGAAAAAGTTGCGGTAGGCCGCCAGTTCCGGCGCATTGAACTGATCAACAAGTTCCAGCGCCTTTTTCACGTCGCCGGCACCGACATGCGTCCATGCGGTCAGCAAGGCTATGGTCAGGTCCGTCCTGCGGCCACGCCCGCCGCCAGCCACGTCGAGATGCTTGCGGGCGCGCTGGAACTGGCGCTGCTTGATCGCCCGGACCGCCAGGGTCACGCGCGCCAGCGGATTGGTGGCGTTGCGGCTGACCAGCCGATCCGCCAGCCGGAAGGCCTCGGTGAAATTGCCGTCACTGAGCTCGACGATGAAAGCCCGGTCGATCAGGGTCTGGTTGTCAGGATCGGACTTGATCAGCGCCCGGAAAAACTCCGCCGCCGCCCGCATGTCGCGATTGCCCTGGGCATTGGTCGCGGCCAGGTAGCTGCCGGAGCGAAATTGCAGCGCTTCGGATCGCTGGATACGGGCCTCGTTGCGCTGTGCCGTCTGGGCCGCAGTCGGCGCTGGCGAGGGTGCCGCCACGGCCGGCCATGCGGCGCACAGGACGGCAACGGCGAGACAGGCCCGTCCGCAGCCTTGAAGACGCTTGATCCAGACATCAGGCAAATCAGGCACTCCGAAAGTTGCAGCGGCACGCATGAAGGCAGAACGCCGCATGCATCCAGAATCTGGCGCAAGCATGGCCTTTTTGCACAGACCGGGCAAGCTGGCGCGGACCATCCAGCCCGGTTGCCCGATCACATGTTGGGATAATTCGGACCGCCACCACCTTCGGGCGCGGTCCAGGTGATATTGCCAGCCGGATCCTTGATGTCGCAGGTCTTGCAGTGGACGCAGTTCTGCGCGTTGATGACGAAGCGCGGGCCGGTACGCGCCTTTTCATCGTCGTACATGATCTCGTACACGCCGGCCGGGCAATAGAGCCGCGCCGGCTCGCCATAGAGCGGCAGGTTACTGGACACCGGAAGCGACGGATCGGCCAGCCGGAGGTGGCAGGGCTGGTCCTCCTCGTGATTGGTGTTGGACAGGAACACCGAGGACAGCTTGTCGAACGAAATCACGCCGTCAGGCTTGGGGTAAACGATCGGCGTGACTTCGGAGAGCTTTTTCAGCGTCTGGCTGTCGGGTTTGCCGTGTTTCATCGTGCCAAACGGCGAAAATCCGACGAGTTCGTTGAGCCACATGTCGAGACCGCCGAAGGCGACGCCCAGCCAGGTGCCAAATTTTGACCACAACGGCTTGACGTTGCGCACCTTCCACAGATCCTTGCCGATCAGCGAGCCGCGCCAGGCCTGCTCGAAGCTGGTCACCTCATCGCAGGCGCGGCCATCCGCCAGCGCCTTGCCGATGTGATCGGCAGCCAGAATGCCCGACAGCATGGCGTTGTGCGTGCCCTTGATGCGCGGCACGTTGACCAGACCCGCCGCGCAGCCGACCAGAACACCGCCGGGAAACGACAGTTTCGGCACCGACTGATAGCCGCCCTCGGTGATCGCACGCGCGCCGTAGGACAGGCGCTTGCCGCCCTCGAAGATGCCACGGATCGCCGGATGGGTCTTGAACCGCTGGAATTCGTCGAACGGCGAGAGCGTCGGATTCTGGTAGTTGAGGTGGACAACGAACCCGACGGCAACAAGGTTGTCGTCAAAATGATAGAGGAACGAGCCGCCGCCGGTTTTCGAATCAAGCGGCCAGCCGAATGAGTGCTGGACGAGACCGGGGCGGTGATGCTCCGGCCTGATCTGCCACAGTTCCTTCAGTCCGATGCCGAACTTCGCCGGCTCGCGCCCTGCGTCAAGCTTGAAGCGGGCGATGACCTGTTTGCTCAACTGCCCGCGCGCGCCCTCGGCAAAGACCACATATCTGCCGGTCAGTTCCATGCCGCGGGTGTAGCTGTCCTTCATCTCGCCGTCACGCGACACACCCATGTCGCCGGTGGCGATGCCGATGACCGCGCCGGCCTCATTGTAGAGCACCTCCGAGGCGGCGAAGCCGGGATAGATCTCCACGCCCAGCGCTTCGGCCCGCGCGGCCAGCCAGCGCGAGAAATTGCCAAGGGAAACAATGTAGTTGCCATGGTTGCCCATCAGCCTGGGCATGGCGATGTTGGGCAAGCGCACGTCGCCCGAAGGCCCCAGCAGCAGGAAGTGATCCTCGATCACCGGGGTTTTCAGCGGGCAGTCGGCATCGTCGCGCCAGTCGGGCAGCAGCTGGTCGAGGCCGACCGGATCGATCACCGCTCCCGACAGGATATGCGCGCCGACTTCCGAGCCCTTCTCGACAACGACAACCGAGATATCGCCGCCGCTCTCGGCCGCCAGCTGCTTCAGGCGGATCGCCGTGGACAGTCCGGCCGGTCCCCCGCCGACGATGACCACGTCATATTCCATCCGCTCGCGTTCCGGCAGGTCCATCGCCCGTCTCCTTCGTTGTCACCGCGCGCCCTTCAACGGTTGCGGCGGGCATCATCGATCATGCGCATCCATCGTCGTTCTTGCTAGCCCGGAACCATGCGATAGAAAAGGCGGCAAAAGGCACCATTCCGTTTCAGGCGCGCATGACCGAACTTCCCGACTCGCCGGAGATGCTCCGGCATCTCGTCGCCTGGTACGCCGAGGCAGGGGTCGATCTTGCGCTCGACGAGGCCGCGCACGACCGGTTTGCCGATTGCGCCGCTGAAACCGCCATGCGGGCCGCTGAAACCGCCATGCGGCAGGAGGGGGGCAGGCCGTCGGCTGCTGCCCCGGCGATGCCGGCGCAGATTGCCCCGCCCTCCCCGGAAGAAGCGGCGCTCGCGGCCCGCAGTCTTGCTGCCGGTGCCGCCAGCCTTGACGATCTCAAGGCCCTGATGACGGCGTTCGAGGGCTGCGCCCTCAGCCAGTCAGCCCGGCAGCTGGTGTTTGCCGACGGCAGCCCGCAGGCGCGGGTCATGCTGGTCGGCGAGGCGCCGGGGCGCGACGAGGACGAACAGGGCCGCCCGTTCGTCGGCCGCTCGGGCCAGTTGCTCGACCGGATGCTAGCCGCGATCGGGCTGGACCGCACGGGCGTCTATATCGCCAACATCATTCCCTGGCGGCCGCCCGGCAACCGTACGCCGACCCCGCAGGAAATTGCCATCTGCCTGCCGTTCATCACCCGTCAGATCGCACTGGTCGATCCTGATGTGCTGGTCTGTCTCGGCGGCCCCTCGGCGCAGACGCTGCTGGCCCAGCGCGACGGCATCCTGCGCCTGAGGGGGCGATGGTTCGAGTTCGACAGCGGCCGGCGGACCGTTCCGGCGCTGGCAACGCTGCACCCGGCCTATCTGCTGCGCCAGCCGGCGCAGAAGAAGCTGGCATGGCGCGATCTGCGGGCCTTGGCGACGCAACTTCCGCGCCCTGCCGAGCCTCGCTAGTTGACCAAGCCGATGCAGCCCACCATCGTGCGGGTGAGGTGGATCAAACGCATTCAAATTCGCGTGGCGACCTGCTAGAGACGACACTGAGTGAGTTGCCCGGAGCGTGATCCGGTATGCGTGGCCAGAGACGGTCAGGGAGAAGACGATGCGGTTGGATAATATCGGCGAATCCGACAACCTCGAAGACCGGCGCGGCGAAGGCGGCGGCGGCGGGTTCGGCGGCGGATTTGGCCTGCCGGCGCGCTCGGGCGGCCTTGGTTTTGGCACCATGATCATTCTGGGCATCGTCGCCTGGGTGTTCGGCATAAGCCCGTCCGTCCTGATCGGCGGGGCGGAGATCCTGTCGAACGTCACCGGCGGCTCCAGACCGGCACAAACCTCGTCGGCGCCGCCGCGGACCGCGACGGGCAAGAAGGACGCTGACCAGCAGTTCGTCAGCCGCGTGCTGCGCTCGACCGAGGAAGTCTGGACCGAGCAGTTCGCCAAGCAGCTCAACCTCCGCTACCAACCGCCGCGGACGGTGATGTTCTCGGGCTTCACGCAGTCGGGCTGCGGATCGGCCCAGTCGGCGATGGGGCCGTTCTACTGCCCGCTCGACCAGCGCGTGTTCCTCGATACATCGTTCTTCAACGAGATGAAGTCGCGGCTGAACGCGGGCGGGGATTTTGCCTATGCCTATGTCATCGCCCATGAGGTCGGCCATCATGTCGAGAACCAGCTCGGCATCCTGCCCAAGGTGCAGGAGATGCAGGCCCGCGTCGGGCGCAAGGAATCGAACAACCTGTCGGTCCGTGTCGAACTGATGGCCGATTGCCTTGCCGGTGTCTGGGCGCATCATGCGCACGAGAAATTCGGCATTCTGGAGAAGGGCGACATCGAGGAAGCGCTGAATGCCGCCAACCAGATCGGCGACGACAAGCTCCAGAAGGCCTCGCAGGGCTATGCGGTGCCGGACAGCTTCACGCACGGGTCGTCCAAGCAGCGGATGGACTGGTTCACCAAGGGGCTGAAGGACGGCCAGATCCGCGGATGCGACACGTTCTCGACCCGCAACGGCGCATGATCTGACGGCGCGCGGGCAGGCGAGGGAAATGCCGGGAGAAGGACGCACCGTCCTTCTCCGGTTATTCTGGAAAAATATTCTCCATTTGGACCAAAATATTGCGTTTATTTCGTTATTTTGCGGCGCTGGTTGCCGCTCGGAGCATAAATTTCTAGTTTTCCGTTCAATGCACGAACGGAGCCCGCCATGCTCGAATCCTTTATCGATCGCTTCGGAGAAGCCACTGTCGCCCTCACCGCCGGCCTCGTGCTCGGCGCTGCGTTCGGCGCTCTGGCGCGGGCGAGCCGCTTCTGCCTGCGCTCCGCCGTGCTCGACAGCGTGACCGGCAAGGGCCTCGGCGCTCTCGCCGTCTGGCTGGCGGCGGCGGGGCTGGCGATTGCCGGGACGCAGGCGCTGGTTCTGGCCGGCATCATCGATCCGGCTGCGATCCGCCTGCTGACCGGCTCAGCCAGCATCTCGGGCGTGATCATCGGCGGCCTGCTGTTCGGCGCCGGCATGGTGCTGGCGCGCGGCTGCGTCAGCCGGCTGATGGTGCTGTCGGCAGGCGGCAACCTCCGGGCCTTGGTCACCCTCGCGGTTTTCGCAACCGTCGCCTATGCGACGATGAAGGGGCCACTCGGGGACGTGCGCACGCTGGTCAACGGGCTGGCGCAGACGAGCGACCCGGCCGCTCTTTCGGTTGTCGGCTGGAGCGGAATTGGCACGGCGGGCGCGCTGGCCAGCGGGCTTGCGATCGCCGGCCTTGCTGTCGTCATCGCGCTCGGCAGCGGCACATCCGCGCGGCGGCTCGCTGCCGGCGGGTTGATCGGCCTTGTCGTCGCCGCCGCCTACGGGTTCACCGGCCTGCTCGCTGCCGTCAGCTTCGATCCTCAGCCGGTACGCGGGCTGTCGTTCATCGCCCCTACGGTCAACAGCGCGGCGACGCTGATCGGCGCTCCGGGCGGTCGGCTTGATCTTGAATTCGCCCTGGTTCCGGGTGTGATCCTCGGCGCCTTCCTCGTCGCGCTGCTGACCCGTTCGTTCCGCGTCGAGTGGTTCCAGACCCCGTTCAGCCCGCTGCGCTACGGCTTCGGCGGGGCGCTGATGGGGTTCGGCGGCGTTCTGGCCGGCGGCTGCACCATGGGCAATGGCCTGTCGGGCTGGGCAGTTTACGCCACCTTCGCGCTGGTCGCGCTCAGCGCGGTCATCATCGGGGCGGTTGTCACCCACCTCGCGGTTGACCAGCCGCGCGGTGTCGATCATGGCCGCGCCATTCCGCCAGTGGATGTGGTTCTCTCCCACTGACGCCGAAGGCCGGTGCATAAAGACGATTGGCCGCAGATCGGCTGCTTGATCCTGCTGCGTTTTTCCTGACAGATACGGTTGTCGGAATACGTGTGAAGGATGCGGCGGCGCGATGCTTGAAACCCTTGTGGCCACGTTTGGCGAGGCGGGCGCTGCCGCACTCGGCGGTCTTGCCATCGGCACGCTGTTCGGTTTCTTCGCCCAGAAGAGCCGGTTCTGCCTCCGGGCCGCGACCATCGATTTCTGGCGCGGGGCGCTGACGCCAAAGGTTTCCGTCTGGGTGCTCAGTTTCGGCACGGCTGTCGTGCTGGTGCAGGCCGCAATCCTGACCGGCATGATCGATACCTCCGGCGTCCGCTATCTCAATGCGCGCGGCTCGCTGTCGGGCGCGATGATCGGCGGGGCAATGTTCGGCGTCGGCATGGTGCTGACGCGCGGCTGCGCCTCGCGGCTGCTGGTGCTGTCGGCCAATGGCAACCTGCGGGCATTGCTGTCCGGCCTGATCTTTGCCGTTGTGGCACAGGCCTCGTTCCGGGGCATGCTGTCCCCGGCGCGCGAATATCTTGCCGAACTGTGGACGGTGTCCGATCCGTTCCTGCTCAATGCGCTCGGCTGGACCAGCCTCGGCCCGGAAGGCGGCATCGCGTTCGGCCTGTTCTGGCTGCTGTTCGGGCTGTCGATGGTGCTCAGGCAGGGCATCGCCTTTTCGATCTGGTTTTCCGCCATCGTCGTCGGTGCGCTGGTGGCCGCCGGCTGGTCGTTCACCTCGCTGATGACCACCGTCAGTTTCGATCCCCAACCTGTCCGCTCGCTCAGCTTTTCCGGTCCTTCGGCCAACCTTCTGATGATGGTGCTCGCCGCCCCCGGCGGCCGGTTCGATTTCGATTCGGGACTCGTGCCGGGCGTGTTCCTTGGCTCGTTCCTGTCGGCGTTTTTCGCACGCGAACTCAAGCTCGAAGGCTTTTCCGATGGCTCCAGCATGCGCCGCTACATCCTCGGCGCGGTACTGATGGGCTTTGGCAGCATGCTGGCCGGCGGCTGCGCCATCGGCGCAGGCGTTTCGGGCGCGGCGATGTTTGCCACCACGGCCTGGGTGACGTTGATGGCGATGTGGCTGGCCGCCGGGTTGACCGACCGGCTGATCGATGCGCCGAAAACCGTCGCGGCGACGGCGGAACCGCGACCGGAACGCTCCGTTCAGGGCGCGGTCGAGGCGACGCCGTTTCCCTCGGGAGCGTTCCGGCCCTGATCAGGCGGTGATCGCGCTGGCCGAGCCGACGCGCTGGCGCAGGATGAATTTCTGCAACTTGCCGGTCGATGTCTTGGGGATCGCCCCGAACACCACCTGTTTCGGCGTCTTGAACCCGGCGAGGTGCTCCTTGCACCAGGCGATGATCTCCGCTTCCGTGGCACTGGCACCGTCCTTCAACTCGATGAAGGCGCAGGGCACCTCGCCCCATTTGGCATCGGGTTTGGCGACGACGGCGGCAATCAGCACCGCCGGATGGCGGAACAGCACATCCTCGACCTCGACCGAGGAGATATTCTCGCCGCCCGAAATGATGATGTCCTTGGACCGGTCCTTGATCATCACATAGCCATCAGGATCACGCACCGCGAGATCGCCGGTGTGATACCAGCCGCCGGCAAACGCCTCCTCGGTGGCTTTCGGGTTCTTGAGATAGCCCTTCATGACAATGTTGCCGCGGAACATGATCTCGCCCATCGTCTCGCCGTCCGCCGGCACCTCCTCCATCGTCTCGGGGTTCATCACCGTCACCGCTTCCTGAAGATGGTACGGCACGCCCTGACGGCGGTTGAGCTTCGCCCGCTCGTCGATCGGCTTGTCCGCCCAGCCGGGTTGCTGGGCGCAGACGGCGGCCGGGCCATAGACCTCGGTCAGCCCATAGACGTGGTTGATGGCAATGCCGATGGTTTCCGCCCCGGCGATCACCGCCATCGGCGGCGCCGCCCCGGCAATCAGCCCGACAACGGGGCGCGCTGCCCTGCCCTTCGGCGCATCGGGCGCGTTGATCAGCATGTTGTAGACGATCGGCGCGCCGCACATGTGCGTCACACCCTCGCCGGCGATCAGCGCGAAGATCTTCGTCGCCTCAACCCGCCGGAGGCAGACATTGACGCCGGCCAGCGCCGCAATCGTCCAGGGAAAGCACCAGCCGTTGCAATGGAACATCGGCAGCGTCCACAGATAGACCGGGTGCGCAACGAGGTTGGCGGCCAGCACATTGCTGACGGCGTTCAGATAGGCGCCGCGATGGTGATAGACGACGCCCTTCGGGTTGCCGGTCGTCCCGGACGTATAATTCAGCGCGATCGCGTCCCATTCATCGTCGGGACGCACCCCATCAAACGCCGGGTCGCCGCTGGCAATGAACTTCTCGTATTCGACCGCCCCGATGCGCATCCCGCCCGCAAAGGCCGCATCGGCGACATCGATGACCATCGGCCGCGCTCCCTGCATCAGGTCGAGCGCGCGGGCCAGCGTGGGGGCAAATTCAGGATCGACCAGCACCACCTTCGCTCCGCCGTGATCGAGCATGAAGGCGACCGCTTCGGGATCAAGTCTCGTGTTGAGCGTGTTGAGCACCGCGCCGGCCATCGGCACGCCGAAATGTGCCTCGACCATCGCCGGAAGGTTGGGCAGCATGACGGCCACGACATCATCGCGCCCGATGCCGAGAGCGCGCAACGCCGAGGCCAGCCGCCGGCAGCGCGCATAGGTTTCGGCCCAGGTGAAACGGCGCTGTTCATAGACAACCGAGGGCAGATGCGGATGCACCGCTGCTGCGCGGGCGATCAGGCTCAGCGGCGTCAGCGCCACATAGTTGGCGGCGTTCTTGCCCAGTCCCGCATCAAACACACCCCGACCTGCCGTCATTGCCATTCTCCCTGTCCCGGATGTGCAGGATAGACGGCAATCGGCTGCGCTCAAGAGGCATGATCGGCGGACGGCCTCACGGCCCTCCGCCTTGGCGTGCATTCAAAATTCAGCCCGGCTGCTTTCCGGCTCAGGCGAGCAGCGACAGCGTCTTGTGCGAGCGCACCACCAGCGTCGTGCATTCGGCATGGCGGACAACCTTGGCGGCATTCGAGCCGAGCAGGTAAGTCGCCATCGACGGGGTATGGGCACAGACAACAATGAGATCGGCACCCCAATCCTTGGCCTCATGCAGGATTTCCGCATAGACGGTCCCGATCAGATTGGCGCTCGTCAGCCGCTCTTTCGGGAAATTCAGCTTGTCCACCAGTTTCTTCATCTCGCCTTCAAAATACGTTTCCTGATCGGACAGGAGATCGGCGGCGATGATGCCGATGGGCGAATTGGGCAGACGATGGCGGACATAGACGAGCCGGACCTCGCCATTGGTCAGGTTGGCAAGCTCCACCGCCGCCGCCAGTGCGGGCTGCGCGACATCCTGCTCGGACAGGTCAACAGCAACGAGGATTTTCTTGTACATGCTCAACTCCCTGGGCCACGCAAGACTGCGGGCACCTCAGTAGCAAACGCCAAAACCTGTGAGAACGTCATCCCCGCGGCCGATCTGCCGAAGGGTGTCATGCGCGCGGCCCCGCCTGAGAGGGGGATCGGCAAAAGACCGCGCGCACTCCATCGGCGAAAAGTGAAAACTGCAGGCCACAGCACCCTCGCCGTTCTCAACCCTAGGACCAACTGCGCCCACCGCCATTGATGTACCTCAACCGCACGCCTTGACATCCCGGCTTGCCTTTCTGTTTTGTTCTTGTTTTGTTTCTTTCCCGATGCTAGACCTGAGCACATGCTTTCGATCGATTCCCTCATCAGAACGAGCAGCGCCGCCATCGTCGGGTCGCAGATCGATCCGCAGCAGCGGCGCGGGCGTGGCGCCGTGACCAATGCCAGCGGCCGGTTCGAGCGCTTCGTGCGCGAAGCGGCGTTCGACGATGCCGTGGGCCTTGAGGATCTGGCACCGTTCAGGACCGAGATCACGATGGAGAAGGCAAAAACAATCATCACGCGCAACGATTCGCCCGATCTGTCGTTTGACCGGTCGATCAATCCCTATCGCGGCTGCGAGCACGGCTGCGCCTATTGCTACGCCCGGCCCTCCCACACCTATCTCGGCCTGTCGGCCGGGCTCGATTTTGAGTCGCGGCTTTATGTGAAGGCCGATGCGGCGGCCCTGCTGGAGCGGGAGCTTGCCGCCCCGCGCTACCAGCCGCGCACCATCGCGCTTGGTGCCAATACCGATCCCTATCAGCCGATCGAGCGCGAGCAGCGTGTGACACGGTCGATTCTGGAAGTGCTCGCGCGGTTCAATCATCCGGTCGGCATCGTCACCAAGTCGGCGCTGGTGACGCGCGATATCGATCTTCTCGGCCCGATGGCGGAGAAGAATCTGGTCAAGGTCGCGCTCTCGGTGACCACGCTCGACCGGGGCCTGGCGCGCAAGCTCGAACCGCGCGCTGCAACGCCGGGTCTCAGGCTCGACGCGATCCGCCGGCTGAGCGAGGCCGGCATTCCGGTTACCGTTCTGGTGGCGCCGGTCATTCCCGCGATCAACGATCACGAGATCGAGCGCATTCTGGAGGCGGCGCGCGAGGCGGGGGCGCGGGAAGCGGGCTATATCCTGCTGCGGCTGCCGCTCGAAGTACGCGACATCTTCGCCGAATGGCTGGCGACCAACGCGCCGGACAAGGCCCGGCATGTGCTGTCGCTGATCCGCTCGACGCGCGGCGGCAAGGACTATGACGCGCGCTTTTCCGTCCGCCAGACCGGGGATGGTCCGTTCGCCTGGCTGATCGGTCGCCGGTTCGAACTGGCGTGCGATCGGTTCGGCTTCCAGCGCAAGCGCCTGAAACTCGATTGCACGCGCTTTCGCGCGCCGGCCGGCGAGAGCCGCCAGCTCAGCCTGTTCTGAAAGACCCTGGCCAACGACTGGAGGGGCGGCCTAGCGGGTCGGCTGGGTGATATCGACGCCATATTTGAGCAGCAGGGCCAGCGCGACGACGACGATCAGGAGAAACACCAGATAGCCGATCAGCTTGCCGGCCTGCCCCTTGCGTTCGGGCACGACAACGGCCTTGTCCGCTGCCGTCGCGCCGGCAAGCGCGGCACCCGTCAGTGAGCGCGGTTCAGCCGCCGGGGCCAGCGATGCCGCACGGCCGATGTCCGGCACGCCTTCGGCCAGCCGGCGCATGGTCTGTTCGCCGGTCGCGACCTTGGCCAGCGCATCCTCGGCCAGACGGCGGTAGGTATCGAGGCGGCGTTCCAGCCGTTCGCCCACCAGATAGGCGGCAAGTTCCGCGGCAGAAGGCGGACGGCCGTTGGCGGCCTCGTTGGCCTGACACCAGTCACGGCGGTTGACCTCGTGCATGGCATAGGCCACCAGCCCGATCAGGTCGTTGTCGCCGTAGACGAGTGCATCGAGCATGGCATTGCGGGGGCTCGCCGCCTCGTCCGGCGCGACAGCCGCCGGGGTTGCCCCTTTCAGCGCGGCAGCGACGCGCGCCGTGCGGTCGTCCTCGACCGGCGACGAGACGGTCTGGGCCGCCTTGTCCTTGGCGCGCGGGGCCAGCGGGCTGTCGCCGGCTGATTTCTTGCTTTCCTCGGACATCGCGGACTCCAGACGCTGCATTGACGCTCTGCCCTGTCTTAGAGCATCAGGCTGCTGGCGGAAACCGGCATTGCCCGGCCCGCACCGGCCCGTCCACAGGAGGCGTCATGGCCAGAGCACCATCCCATCGCCACCGGACCGTGGTGGACGGCAGGCCGGGCGCCACGCTGGCGCTTGAAGCCGAACTGGCCGGGGGCGGCCACGTCCGCATCGCCGGAGTGGATGAAGCCGGTCGCGGGCCGCTTGCCGGTCCGGTCAGCGCGGCGGCCGTGATTCTTGATCCCGCCCGACCAATCGCCGGGCTCGACGATTCCAAAGCGTTGAAGCCAGCACAGCGGGAGGCGCTTTTTCCGCTCATTCTGGCTCGCGCCACCGTCGCCTTCGCTTTTCTTACGGCGCGGGACATTGATGCCGGCGATATCCGCAAGGCCAGCCTTGAGGCGATGCGCCGCGCTGTCGCGGCGCTGGCGGTGGCACCCGATTTCGTGCTCATCGACGGGCGTGACGTGCCGCCGGGGCTGTGCTGCCCGGCCCGCGCGGTGATCGGCGGCGACGGAATTTCCGCTTCAATTGCAGCCGCTTCGATTGTCGCCAAGGTGATGCGGGACCGGCTGATGACGCGGGCGGATGCTGCATTTCCCGGCTACGACTTCGCCCGCCATGCCGGCTACGGCACCGTGCTGCACCGCCGCGCCATCGCCGTGCTTGGTCCCTCTCCGCTCCACCGGCTGAGCTTCGCACCGTTCAGGAACGGGACAGATTAAAAGTTGAACGGCTAACGTCGTTTTCATCCTGACTGCGCATGGTTGCCCTCGTTCGTTGCGTAACCGGTGCGGGTGTCATGCGTAGTTTGCGTACCGGGATTGCCGATGCGAAGCCCCGGCCTCAGGTATTGCGTACCGGGGCTTCGGTTCGGCCAGTTCCCGAGCTTGTTCTCGATACCATCCTCGCCGGCGATTGCGTCGCGGCGCTGAAATCGCTGCCCGATGCGAGCATCGATCTCGTTTTTGCCGATCCGCCCTACAATCTCCAGCTTGGCGGCGGGCTGCTGCGGCCAGACCAGAGCGTGGTCGATGCCTGCGATGATGCCTGGGACCAGTTCGACAGTTTTGCCGCCTATGACGCGTTCACACGCGACTGGCTCGGCGAATGCCGCCGGGTGATGAAGCCTGACGCGACGCTGTGGGTGATCGGCTCGTACCACAACATCTTCCGCGTCGGCGCGATCCTGCAGGATCTCGGCTTCTGGATTCTCAACGACATCGTCTGGCGCAAGGCCAACCCGATGCCGAACTTCCGCGGCCGCCGCTTTACAAACGCCCATGAGACGATGATCTGGGCCGGGCGCGGGCCGGAGACCAAGAAATACACCTTCCACTACGAGGCGCTGAAGGCCGGCAACGAGGATTGTCAGGCCCGGTCCGACTGGTTCCTGCCGTTGTGCACGGGGTCCGAACGGCTGAAGGACGAGGGCGGCAACAAGGCGCACCCGACCCAGAAGCCCGAAGCGTTGCTGCAGAAAATCCTGCTCGCCTCGTCCAATCCGGGCGATGTGGTGCTCGATCCGTTCTTCGGCACCGGCACGACCGGCGCCGTGGCCAAGCAGCTCAACCGCCGGTTCATCGGCGTCGAGCGCGAGGCGGCCTATCGCAAGGTGGCCGAGGCCCGGATCAGGGCCGTCATCCCGCTCGATCCTGCGCTGCTCAACCAGCCGGTGGCCAAGCGCGAGGAGCCGCGCGTCGCCTTCGCAAGCCTGATCGAGGCCGGGCTGATCCGCCCCGGTGCGGTGCTGACCGATACCAAGCGCCGCCACACCGCCACCGTGCGGCCGGACGGGCAGATCATCGGCAACGCCATCGTCGGCTCGATCCACAAGATCGGCGCGCTGGTGCAGGGACTGCCCGCCTGCAACGGCTGGACGTTCTGGCATATCGAAACGAATGGCGCGCTCCAGCCGATCGACACGCTGCGCGCCGAAATCCGCAAACGCATGGCGGCGGGCTGACGCTTATCCGGTCGCGCGCGCCAGCACCTTGCGCATGACGTTCGGCAGCGCCGCGCCGGCAACCGCGTCGGGATCGAGCCAGCGCATCCCGTCCGGTGGGAACGTTCCGGCAGGCACCACGGCAGTCATTACCGTCAGTTCGAGGCGGAAATGCGTGAACACGTGGGTGATGCCGCCGCAGGAACGCCAGCGGGCGACGAGTGGCGCGACCGTTTCGGGATCCGGCGGCGGCGCGTCAGCCCAGGCGCTGCCCGGCACTTCGGTCATGCCCCCCAACAGTCCCTTCTCGGCGCGCGTGCGCGCCAGCAGGCGTCCTGTGGCATCGTGCACCACAAAAGCCAGCCCCCTGCGCTCCGGTTTGGCCGGTTTCCGCGCTTTCACCGGCCAGCGTGCCGGATCGCCGCTCAAGCGACCGGCGCACCCCTCGGCCAGCGGACAGCGCGGGCAGGCAGGGCTGCGCGGCGTGCAGATTGTCGCACCCAGATCCATCATCGCCTGCGCAAAATCGCCGGGCCGATGTCGAGGGGTCAGCCGGTCGGCAGCGGCACGGATCGCGGCACGGGCAGCGGGAAGCGGCGTGTCGATGGTGTGATACCGGGTGATGATCCGCTCGACGTTGCCGTCAACCACGACGGCGCGGCGGCCGAAGGCAATCGCCGTGATCGCCGCGGCGGTATAGGCGCCGATGCCCGGCAGCGTGCGCAGGGCCGCTTCATCAGGCGGGAAACGCCCGCCATGGCGCTCGACCACCGCACGGGCGCAGGCATGGAGATTGCGGGCGCGCGAATAGTAGCCAAGACCGGCCCAGGCCCCGAGCACATCGTCGAGCGGGGCGGCAGCGAGCGCCGCGAGCGACGGCCAACGGGCGAGAAACGCAGAGAAATAGGGCTTGACCGCCGCCACGGTCGTCTGTTGCAGCATGATCTCCGACAGCCAGACGCGATAGGGATCGGCGGTTGCGCCCGGCGCGCTGCGCCAGGGCAGGTCGCGGCGGCTGGCGTCATACCATGCCAGCAGGCGCGCGGCCTGATGCGGCCCATCGCCCGGATTTTCGGTTGCCTGATTGTCCGCATCGCCTAGCATGGCCTTATCCTAGGCAGTGGCCCGCCGGTTTACGAGGCTTGTGGGCGAGGTTACCAACAGCGATGACATCCACGCCCCCCACTACGGCGGCAAAATGGCCCAGACGCGGCGGCCAGCGGCTCGGCGCGCTGGTGGCGCCCGCCGTGGGGCCGGCGTTTGCCAAGCGGGGATTTGCCAGCGCCGACCTGACCGACCATTGGCCGGAGATCGTCGGGGCGGGTCTGGCGCGCCAGTGCCGCCCGCTGCAGCTGTTCTGGCCCAAGGGCGGGCCGGAGATCGGCGCAACGCTGACGCTTGCCGCAACCCCGGCCTTCGCGCTCGACATCCAGCAGATGAGCCCGGTGATCATCGAGCGGCTGAACCGCAGGCTCGGCTGGCGGGCGGTGACGCGGATCACGATCAAGCAACGGCCGGTGACCCAAGCGCCGGTCAGGCGCGAACCCGAGCCGCCCTCCACCGACGACAGGGAGGAGGCAGGCCGCATTGTCGCCGGAATCACCTCCGATCCTCTCAGGGCGGTCATGGCGCGCCTCGGCTCGACCGTCCTTGCCCGCACGCGTCTTGCGGCACGGCGTCCCGGATGACCGGTTCGTGAGCGCAACCCGGTTGCGGAATGTCGGGCCGGGGCCTATGTCGTTGAGGCGATGGCAAGGCCATTGTCAGGTTCTGGATGTCACATGATCACTTCTTCTACCGCACCCGTCATCACCCGCCGGCTTGGCCTTGTTCTGGCGCTTGGCGCGCCCGTCGCTCTCGCCGGCTGCAACGATTCCAGTTCCAGCAAGGCGCCCGCGCCACCGGCGGCGACCAAGGCGTCGCCGGGCACAGAAGCCACGGTCGATGTTGCCGAACTGATGCGCGAGGGCGCGCTCAAGGATCAGGTGCTGGGCAAGGCCGATGCACCGGTCACGATCGTCGAATATGCCTCGATGACCTGTTCGCACTGCGCTGATTTCCACAACAACGGCATGCAGCACCTCAAGACCAAATATATCGACGCCGGCAAGGTGCGGTACATCTTCCGCGAGTTCCCGCTCGATCCCTTGGCCTATGCCGCCTCGATGCTCG
>CALCZO010000219.1 GCA_937903315.1 uncultured Alphaproteobacteria bacterium | reverse complement strand
GTGGTGATCCAGCGGGCGGGCGATGTCATCCCGCAGGTGGTCGAGGTGGTGGCCGAGGCCCGGCCGGCGGACAGTGTGCCTTATGTGTTTCCCCATCTCTGCCGCTGCGATCTCGCAACGGCGCTGGTGCGCGAGACGACGGCGGCGGGCGAGGAAGGGGCGGTGGCGCGCTGCACCGGCGAGTTCGCCTGCCCGTTCCAGCGCATCGAACATCTCAGGCACTTCGTGTCGCGGCGGGCCTTTGACATCGAGGGTCTGGGCGAAAAGCAGATCGCGCTGTTCTTCGACAAGGGGCTGATCCGCGAGCCGGCGGATATCTTCACGCTGGAAGCGCGTGACACCGCGTCACTGACGAAAATCGCCAATTTCGAGGGGTTCGGCGCGACGTCGGTGAAAAAGCTGTTCGAGGCGATCGACGCGCGGCGCACGGTCGCGCTCGACCGGTTCATCTTCGCGCTCGGCATCCGCCATGTCGGGGAGACGACGGCGCGGGTGCTGGCGCGGGCCTATGGTTCCTGGATGGCGTTCGAAGCGGCCTGCCGGCGGATCGCCGCCGGGGACGCAGAGGCGCGGGCGGATCTGACCAGTCTCGACCAGATCGGCGATGCGGTCAGCGGCGCGCTCAGCGAATTCTTTGCCGAGCCGCATAACGCCGCGATGGTCGACCGGCTGGCTGCCGAAGTGACGATCAGCGACGCCGAACAGCCCAAGGCCGATACCGCTGTTGCGGGCAAAACCGTTGTCTTTACCGGCTCGCTTGAGCGGATGACGCGCGACGAGGCGAAAGCCCGGGCCGAGAGTCTCGGTGCGAAAGTGGCCGGCTCGGTGTCGAAGAAGACCGATTATGTCGTTGCCGGCCCCGGCGCGGGGTCCAAGCTCGACAAGGCGCGTGCGCTTGGCGTCGTTGTGCTGACCGAGGACGAATGGCTCAGTCTGATCGGCGGCTGAAACGGAACGGCAGCATGATCTGCGCCGAGACCGAGAAGCCGATCAGCAGAAGCGACAGCGGCAGGGTCGTCGCATTGGGCAGGAAGGCGACGATATAGCTCGCCCCCGCCGACAGGATCATCTGCGTAAAGCCCATCAGGCCGGAGGCGGCACCCGCTGCATTGCGATCGGTCTGGATGCCGGCGGCCATGACGTTGGGCAGCACCAGACCGTTGCCGAAGGTGACCAGAACGGCGGGAATGAACAGCGCGGCGGGATGCATCACCGGAACCAGCGCGAGCGCTGTCATGATGAGGACGCCGGTTAACTGGACAAGATTGCCGAAGGCCGCCATCCGATCGATGCCGATGACCCGCGTGAACCGCCCGGTGACGAAATTGCCGAACGAATAGCCGATGCCAAGCAGGATGAACCACAGGCCGAACTCGGCCGGAGTGCGCCCCATCCGTTCGATCACCAGGCTGGGCGACGCGCCCAGGATGGCAAAAAAGCAGCACGAGGCGAGGGCCGAGAGCAGCGCATAGCGCATGAAGACACGGTTGCGGACCAGCGCGAGCGTGCGCTGCCAGACATCCGCAAAGCGGGCGCCGCGCGCCTGCTGAGGCCGCGTTTCGGGCAGGGTGAACACCACCGCCAGCCACAGCGCGCCGGCAAAGACCGTGCAGAACACGAAGATCGACCGCCAGCCGAAGCGGGTATCGAGAAAGCTGCCGATGTTGGGCGAGGCCATCGGCGCCAGAACCATGACCATGGTGACATAGGCGATCAGCCGGGCGGTCGTTGCCCGATCGGTCAGATCCGCAATCATGGTGCGCGAGAGGCCAAGGCAGACGGTGGCGCCCATCGCCTGCGCCACGCGGGCGGCGATCAGGGTGCCGATGCCGCCGGCCTGCATGCCGGCCAGCGAGGCGCCGACAAACAGCGTCAGCGAGGCGATCAGGACCGGGCGGCGGCCATAGCGATCGGCCAGCGGACCGCCGAACAGCTGGGCCATCGCCATGCCGAGCACATAGAGCGACAGCGTCAACTGAACGGTGGCATGGGGCGCACCGAGCGATTTTTCCAGCCCCGGCAGCGACGGTTGCAGGATGTTCAGGGTCAGAGGCCCTGCCATCGACAGGAACAGGATCAAGGGCAGCAGCGGTCGCAACGGGCCGGCGGAGGAGGCGGGGGCGTCGGACACGGCGATCCTTAGAGCGGGGCGGTCGCGCCCTTCAGCCAGGCCGCGGTGGTGCGGTCGACCAGCGGCGACAGCCTTATCCTTACCTCTCTATGATATTTGTTCAACCAGCGGATTTCGTCCGCCGTCAACATCGCGCGATCGATCAGCCGGGTATCAATCGGCGCGAAAGTCAGCGTTTCAAATCCGAGCATCGAGCGTTCCGCGCCCTTGATGGCCGCATCCTGCACCATCACGAGGTTCTCGATGCGGATGCCGAAGGCGCGGGGGCGGTAATAGCCCGGTTCGTTCGACAGGATCATGCCGGGGACGAGTGCGGTGGTGCCGAGCTTGGAAATCCGCTGCGGGCCTTCATGGACGGAGAGGAAACTGCCGACGCCGTGGCCGGTGCCGTGGTCGAAATCGGTCCCGGCCTGCCACAGGGCATGGCGGGCCAGCGTGTCGAGCTGGGCGCCACTGGTGCCGGTGGGAAACACCGCGCAGGAGATGGCGATCATGCCTTTGAGAACGCGGGTGTAGCGGTCGATCATCGCCCGTGTCGGTGCCCCGACCGCGATCGTGCGGGTAATGTCCGTTGTCCCGTCCCGATACTGGCCCCCGGAATCGATCAGGAAGAGGCCCTTGGTAATCGTCGCGTTGCTGGTCTCCGTGACGCGGTAATGCGGCATCGCGGCATGGGCGTTGGCGCCCGAAATCGATGGAAACGACAGCGTGACCAGCGCCCCGGTCTCGCGCCGGAAGGTTTCGAGCGCGGCGACGGCGTCGATCTCGGTCAACCGGCCCGACGGGGCCTCGCGGTCGAACCACGCCAGAAACCGCGCCATGGCCGCGCCGTCACGCAGATGGGCGGCGCGGGTGCCGGCCTGCTCGGCGGCATTCTTGGCTGCCTTCATCAGGGCAATCGGATCGGTGCCGACATCGGCTGTGCCGCCGGCTTCGGTGATCCATGTGCGCAGCCGGACGCCGGCGGTCGCGGCATCGAGGCGGATGCGGCGGCCCGGCGCCAGTGCCCGGATCGCGGCCTCCAGTGTCTCGGGCGCGGCAAGATCGGCGATCCTGCCCAGCGTAGCGGCAAGCGCCGGGGTGAGCTTGCCCGGTGCGAGCAGCAGCACCGGTCGCCCCTCACGCGGCACGAGCCCATAGCCGAGCGGCAGCGGCGTGTAGGTCACGTCCTGCCCGCGGATGTTGAACAGCCAGGCAAGGGCATGGGGATCGGACACGACCAGCCAGTCCACCGCATCGCTGGTCAAAGCGCCCTGCACGCGGGACAGCTTGGACGCGGATGTCTCGCCGGCCAGGGCGAGCGGATGGGCTGCAACCCGCCCCATCGGCGGGGCAGGCCGATCGGCCCACAGCGCATCGATCGGGTTGGAGGCCAGCGGCGACAGGCTGCGACCGGAAGGCGCCAGCGCCGCGATCAGCCGGTCGATCTCGCCGGGTGTATGCAGAGCCGGGTCATAGCCGATCCGGGCACCGGGGTGGCTGCGGGCGACAAGCCATTTGGCGAGGCTGGACTCAGGAACCTGAACCCGTTCGAACAGGGCACCGTCGGTCTGCTGCGCCGCCTGTTCGGTATAGCGCCCGTCAATGAACACGGCCGCATGGCCGGCAAGGATTGCCGCCGTCCCGGCCGAGCCGGTGAACCCGGTCAGCCATGCCAGCCGCTCGTCGCAGGCCGGTACATACTCGCCCTGATGCTGATCGGAGCGCGGCACGATCATGCCATCGACACCGGCGGCGGCCAGCTTTGACCGGAGCGCGGCGACACGCGGCGCGGAATCGGCGCCACTGGCCGGCTCGGAAAACGACTGCAGAACGGCTTTGAACATCCGCCAAGTGTAACGGGCGGCCATGGCGACGCAATGTCGTCCTCGTTCAACATGCACAGCATTTGTTCGAAGCGAATTCCCGATATGCAAATTACGGCAAAAACTAACAGAATATGACGATAGATATGTATTTTTCGCATGTGTGCGGTGCAGCAGGGCCTGTTGTGCGCCGCACGCGTCCTGTTATCCTAAAGTCCAAAGGCAGCCACCAGGCCGGCTGCACAAGGAGAAACAGTCATGGCGACCCTTCTGTCCCGTACCGAAGCGTTCGGTTATGTCGCGTCCGACTCGCGTCCCCGCTCAAAGACCGGGTTTTTTGCTCGCTTCTTCGCTGCTCTGCAGGCATCGCGAGAGGCCGAGGCACGCCGGCATATCGCCCGGCATCAGCATCTCGTCGATCAGATCGCCGCGTTGTCGCAGCCCGAGGGGGCGACCAAACGGGACGAACTGCCGTTCTGACCGCCCGTTAACGGCTGGGTGACCATGATCAGGGGCCGTCCAATGGGCGGCCCTTTTATGTTGCGCTGCATCAAAGACAGAGTCGGGGCGTGCTTTCACAACAGGCAAAGGGTGGCGCACCGTCTGCGTCGTCCGCAGCAAACGAACGTGGAGACTGGACGACATGGCCTCGATTCACCAGCGCGCCAATGCGCCTGAACAGACCGCCGAAACCGAGCCGCACGGGCTGATCGAGAAGATCGTCAGCGTGGTCAAGCATGTCCACGACGAGCACGTCGAGCGCGAGCATGCGCGCGAAGAGCATATCGTCGAGGAGATCCAGCACCTTGCCGAGCACAATCCCGACATGGACCGTGAGAACATGCCGTTCTGAACGGCAGACGGGTCAGCCGCCCCGTTTGAGGTTCAGGCTGACCCATCCTTCGAGATCATAGCGCCGGACGAGCCGGAACCCCTGCTGCCGATAGGTGGCGAGGATGCCGTTGACGTCGCGCGCCAGCAGGCCGGACAGGATCAGCGTCGCCCGCGCGGTGGCGACTGCGGCGATCGACGGCGCCAGCCGCATCAGCGGCCGGGCGAGGATATTGGCGAAAATCAGATCGTAGGGAGCCTCGCCGATCAGATCGGGATGGCGGACGCCGGATGCCGTCACCGGGCGCAGCCAGGCCCCGGCGCGGTTGGCGCGGGCATTGTTGCGTGCGGTCAGGGTCGAGACCGGATCGATGTCACCGGCATAGACCGTCTGCTTCAGCGCGCGCGCGGCGGCGATGGCGAGCAGGCCGGTGCCGGTGCCGACATCGAGCACCCGCTGCGGTCGGCGCTGTTTCAGCACATCGGCGAAATGCAGGAGACAGCCGCGCGTCGTGCCGTGATGGCCGGTGCCGAAGGCGAGCGCCGCCTCGATCTCGATGGCGATTTCATTGGCGCGCGGGCGATGCCGGTCGTGGCTGCCGTGCACCACGAACTGCCCGGCACGGACCGGGGCCAGCCCTTCAAGCGAGGCGGCGACCCAGTCCTTCTGGTCGATTTTCGCAAATTCAGCCTGTTGCGCGAGCGTGGCGCCGACGATGCCGGACAGCATGGCGCGAACCATCGCTTCGTCAGGCTGTGTGGCAAAATAGACCTCCAGCGACCAGATCCGCCCGTCATCAACCTCGAAGGCCGCAGCGGCGGTTTCCTCGGGCGGGAGCAGTTCGGTCAGGATGTCAGCGGCCCGGCGGGCCAGAGTCTCCTCCGCCTCGAGGCGGAGAAGATGTGTTGCATTGTTCGGCAGGAGACCTTCGCGCATGGCGCGCACTTAGCCGTCCTGCCGTTCCCGGTAAAGGGGAATCAGCCGGCGAGCTGGAGGTTGCCGGCGGACTGCTTGCCGGTGCGACGGTCGGTCACCAGCTCGTAGGAGATCTTGTCACCCTCGCGCAGCTCGCGCAGACCGGCACGCTGCACAGCGGTGATGTGCACAAACACATCAGGCCCGCCAGCGTCCGGCTGAATGAAGCCATAGCCCTTCTGGGTGTTGAACCATTTCACGGTTCCGTTCAGCATCGAATAGTCTTTCCTTCGGCGGCCTGCGAGCAAGCCAAGTTGAGCGTGGTTCAGAGCGTATGCACTGCCCCGGGTTGTGGTCGAACTTGGGGCGTCGGTCTGAACCGCCGAGGAATGCCCGGACGGAACGTTAGTCCAGCCAAAGTCGATGGGCGGGAGCTTACCATCAATCCGCGATTTGTCCAATGCCCCGCGTGAAGGCGGTTGAACTGCGGCGGCGGATGGCGGCACAGTGCGCCGGGGAGGGTGTCATGGTTCAGGTTTTTGCGGTGCTTCTGGCCTGTCAGCTTGCGGGCGAGGTCGTGGCGCGGATGAGCGGCGTGCCGGTTCCGGGGCCGGTGATCGGGCTGATGCTGCTGTTTGCTGTGATGGCCTGGCGTCAGCGGATCAGCGCGGTGCTGCCGGCAGCGTCGGGGGATGGAACGCTCGAGGCGACGGCGCATGGGCTGCTCAGGCACCTGTCGCTGCTGTTCGTGCCGGCCGGGGTCGGGGTGATCCAGCGGCTCGATGTGCTCGGTCGTGACGGGGTTGCGCTTGTGGTGGCGCTCGTCGTCTCGTCGGTGCTGGGGCTTGTCGTCTCGGCGCTGGTCTTCCGCGCGCTGGCCCGCCGCAGCGCGGGAGGTCCGGCATGACCCGTGATCCGTTCGCGCTGTGGGTTTATCTGGCCGAGCGACCGCTGCTGTGGCTGACCGTGACGCTGGTCGCCTACGGGCTGGCAGACCGGCTGTCGCAGGCCGCGCGGCGTCATCCCTTGGCCAATCCGGTGCTGATCGCGGCGGCGATGATCGGCGCGGTTCTGTTGGGTCTCGGCGTGCCCTACGATCGCTATTTCGATGGGGCGCAATTCGTCCATTTCCTGCTTGGCCCGGCGACGGTGGCGCTGGCGGTGCCGCTGTATGAGAACCGTCATGCGGTGCGCCGCGCGCTGGTGCCGATGGCGGCGGCGCTGGTGGCCGGCTCTGTCGTGACGCTGGTGTCGGCGGTGCTGATCCTCATGGCTTTCGGGGTGTCGCCGGCGGTGATGGCGTCGATGGCGCCCAAATCGGTGACGGCGGCGATTGCCATGGCGGTGTCCGAGGGGATGGGCGGCGATCCGGCGCTGACGGCTGTGCTGGTGATCCTGACCGGGATTTTCGGCGCGATGGTCGGCTTGCCGCTGCTCGGCGCGCTGGGTCTTGGCGAGGCGCGGGCGGCAGGGTTTGCCGTCGGCATCGCGGCCCATGGCATCGGCACGGCGCGCGCCTTGCAATTCTCGCCCGAGGCTGGGGCGTTCGCTGCCATCGCCATGGCGCTGAACGCGGTGCTGACGGCGCTGCTGGCGCCGCCGCTGTTCCGCTGGCTGATGGTCCAGGGGTGAGGCCCGGTGTGATCACACGGATTTGATCCTTGCCGCGGCGCGCGAGTTCGGTCACAAGCGCGGGTCGCTGACCCCGGACCCGCACTGCCATGCTCGCCTTTCTTGCCCGCCGCCCCACCCTTGCCGGTATCGCCTTCATGTGCCTTGGCATGATGATGTTCGCGTTCAACGACGCGATGGGCAAATGGCTGCTTGGCGCCTATTCCGTCGGCCAGTTGCTGCTGATCCGCTCGGTTGCCGCGCTGGCGGTGCTGGCACCGGCGATGCAGCGGCAGGGCTGGCATGAGGTGCTGCATCCGCCACGGCCCGGGCTGCAAATGCTGCGGATTTCCCTGTCGACGGTCGAGGTTGCGTTTTTCTACTGGGCGGTCAGCACCATGCCGCTGGTCGAGACATCGACCTTCTATCTGGCGACGCCGATCTATGTCGCGGTGATGGCCGGCCCGGTCCTTGGCGAGCGCATTCCGCTGCGGCGCTGGATTGCCATCGGCATCGGCTTTGTCGGTGTCGTCATCGCGCTCAATCCTGGCGGGGCGCTGTTCGGCTGGCCGATGCTGATCGCGTTTCTCGGCAGCCTCGCCTTCGGTGTCATGATGATCGTCACCCGGCAATTGCGCGGCACGCCCGACACCACGCTGGTCGCATGGCAGACGGCGGCGGCGTTGGGGCTGGGCGCGGTGCTGGCGCCGTTCTCGTGGACGCCACCGAGCCTCCGCGATTATCTGCTGCTCGGGCTGCTCGGCATCGTTGCGATGCTGGCCCATGTCGCCACCAACCGGTCGCTGAAACTGGCGCCGGCCAGCACGGTGGTGCCCTACCAGTACACGCTGATCGTCTGGGCCGTGGTGCTCGGCTGGTTCGTGTTCGGCGATGTGCCGGCGCTGACGACACTGATCGGCGCCGCGATCATCATCGTTGCCGGCATCTGGATCTTCTTTGACGAGAAGCGGGCCGGGCAGGAGGAGCTGATCGCGGCCGAAGCGCGCGGGGAGTAGCGGCAGCCTCTTTTCTGCCGGCGCACGAGCCGCTATCGTTGCGCCAGTACCCCCCGCGAGGTTTGTCATGGCCGAGATCATCAACCTGAGGAAGGCCCGCAAGGCCAGGGCGCGCGCCGGGGCCGAAGCGACAGCAGCGGAAAGCCGGATCGTCTATGGCATGACCAAGGCCGAGCGGCAGCGGCTTAAGGCCGAACAGACCAAGGATCAGGCCCGGCTCGACGGTTTGCGGCTGGTTGGCGCCGCCTCGCCGGACAAGCCCCATTGAGCGCACGTGTGGTCAAGCGGTCGCTGTCGATCGCCGGGCATCGCACGTCGATTTCGCTCGAAGCCGCGTTCTGGGACGGTGTCCGGGCGATTGCCGCACGGCAGGGATGCAGCATCGCGGCGCTGGTCGCAGCCATTGATGCTGACCGTACCGACGCCAACCTGTCGTCCGCGATCCGCGTGTTCGTGCTCAACGATGCTCTTGAAAGGCGGCGCGGCGCAGAGAGGGGCTAGCCCGGCGGCGCGGCTGGCGGCCTGAGGTCGAGCGGCGCTCCGGTGGGCGGGACCAACGGAAGGGGCGGGATAACGGCAGGCGCCGTCACCGGCGGCGGGGCGGGGCGCGCGGCGCGCGCTTCAGCTTCCTCGCGCGCCAGACGGGCCCGCTCTGCCGCATCCCGCGCCTCTTTTTCGATCCGAAGCCGCTCGCGCTCCGCTGCTTCGCGTTCAAGGCGGACGCGCTCACGTTCAGCGGCTTCGCGCGCCTCCAGCTCCAGCCGGGCCTGTTCGCGCGCCCGTTCCTCCGCCCGGCGGGCCTGCTCCATTTCGAGAAGACGATTGCGCTCGACCAGCCGCGCATTCTCGATGGCGCGGTCCTCTGCGTCCTCGCGGGCCTGCCGCTCCTCGTCCGCCGCGCGGCGCCGGCGGTTGAAGAAGGCCCGTTCGCGGGCATCCTGTTCCTGGATTTCCGCCCGCTCAAGATCGAGTTTCAGGGCTATGGCGAGAAGGCCATTGACCAGAGGATCGATGGCCAGAGACGGGGTGAGACTGCCCAGCGGGCCGGACCACTGGCTGATCAGATGCGGCGGCGCGCCCAGCCAGCCCTCGGGCGAGGGGGCGGTAACCTGAAGCCTGAGATCGGCGGTGCGGCGGACGAGATCGAGCGTCCCGCCCGGCTCGAAGCGCAGCGGCGGCCGCATCTGCATCGCTCCGGTCAGGCGGACGGTCCCGTCGATGACCACGACGCCGAAGTCGGCGTTGCCGAGCGCCAGCGGCTGCTTCGGCAGTTCAGCGGCAAACCAGCGCAGCACGGTCGGCACCGTCACCGGATCGATCCGGTCGAGCGGTGTCACCAGCAGTCGCGGCAGGGCGTCGGCATCAAAGCTGGTCAGTGTCGCCTCGCGCAGGCGCAACGCGCCGGTGCCCGAGAGGGTCGAGACAAGCCGGGCAAGGCTCTCGCCCCGCGCTGTCAGTTGCATCTGGCCATCGGCCGTGGCGGTCAGCGCAGCCTGCGGCAGCATCGCCAGCGGCAGGGCGGCCACCGTCATATCCGTCGTCAGATAGGCCGCAACGCCGAGCCGCCGGAGGGCAAGCGCGCCGGTGACGCGCCCGGAACCAAGCTTGAGGTCGGCGTGTTCGATGCCGATACTGTCGCGATCGAACCGCAACACGAATCTCGGCTTGTCGATGGCATGACCCGACGGGGCGGTGCCCCTGTCCGCCTCGATCCACAGATCCCCGGCGACCGGCAGCGTTACGGGCTTGCCCCACGAGGCCGACGACCAGCCCCGGCTGTCGGTCAGCACGGGCAACGGCCCCAGTGCCACGCCGGCGAGCAGGCCAAAATCAACCGAAGGTACGCGCAACTGGCCGATCAACCGGGTCGCCTCACCCGTTTGCAGCGCCAGTTCGCCGCTGATCGGTGCGCTGCCGAACCGGCCGGCGAGATCCTCGATCACGATCTGGTCGCGGCGGCTGACCAGCGTACCGGTGATGCGCGCCGGCGCGCCGGCGGGGGCGAGCGCAGGATCAAGGCCAAAGGCCGCGGCGGTGGGGCCCAGATCGGGCGTGCTGGCTTCGATCGTGCCGGAAAATGGCGTGAAGGGCTGGAACAGGCGGATATCACCGGCCACGCGGCCGGTCAGACCCGCAAGTGCCGCATCCAGCGACAGCGCCATCGTGGCGCGCGGATTGCCCTTCAGCGACAGGGACAGCCTGCCGGGCAGCGGGTCGGTGCGGCCGGCAGCAATCGCTCCGGTGAACTGGCGCACCAGCGCGGCGCTGTCTGCACTGGCCAGCGTCACGTCAAGGCCGAGCGTGGTGTCGCCGCGCACGGTCATGGTGCCGGCAAGGGCCACATCGGTGGCGGCCAGCTGCCCGTCGGCGGAGAGCTGGAACGTGCCGTCGGCCTGCTCGCTGGCAATGGTGGCAACCAGCAGCGCCGGCTGCAACTGCGGCGCACGGCGGCGCAGGGCAGATGCGAGCGGGCCGGGCGCAACCCGTTCGAGAATGGCGGCAATGCCATCGAGCCGGGTGGCATCGAGCTTGACCGTCATCCGACGCGCACCGCCGCCCAGCGAGCCCGACGCGATCAGGCTGGAGCCATCGAGATCGGTAATCGCGATCCGCTCGATCGAGGTCAACGCGCCGTCGCGCCGGGCCTTGACCGACAGCCGTCCGGTCTCGCGGCCCTCGTGCAGCAACTGCCGCGCGTCGAGATCGATCTCGAAATCGAGCGCGGGCTTGTCCTCCTTGCGATCCTCCATCAGCACGAAGGCCGGGATGTCGGCGATCGCCAGTCGGGCCGAGGACAGC
>CALCZO010000218.1 GCA_937903315.1 uncultured Alphaproteobacteria bacterium | reverse complement strand
TTCAGCGTCATCGCGGTGTCGATCAGCGTCTCGCCCTTCTTCACCGACGAATTGGCGACCGACATGTTCATCACGTCCGCGCCCAGCCGTTTGCCGGCCAGTTCGAAGCTTGCCTGCGTGCGCGTTGACGCTTCGAAGAACAGGTTGATCTGCGTTCGCCCGCGTAATGTGGCCTTTTTCTTCTCGACCTGACGGGACGTCGCCACCTCGGCCTCGGCGGCATCGAGCAGGGCCTCGATGTCAAGCCGGCTCAGCCCGGCGATGCCAAGCAGGTGACGGTGCGGAAAGATGAAGGACGTCGACGGGCCGGTGCTCATGTCGAAGACCATGCAGTAGTGAAGCCCCCGCTCCCCCGCAAGCGAAAGATGGACTTCTCAACCGCAAATCGCAGCGCCCCTGCCACAACGTACCCAGACATCATACAACAGGCTTGACAGGCGCGCGAAGCTGGCCAATGGTCAGACCAATTGGCCAGCCAAGGGTCGCGACAGATGACCTCAACGCTGGCGGGGAACGTCTTTCAGGGGTGTATCGGGTGCCGATCGAAGCCATCGAACCGCGACGTCTGTACCGGCAGGTTGCCGACCAGTTGCGCGTGCTGATGGACCGTGGCGAGTTTGCCGTCGGGGCCCGTCTGCCGTCCGAGCGCGAACTGGCGCTGCAATTCGGCATCTCCCGCGCCACGGTGCGCGAGGCGCTGATCGCGCTGGAGGTCGATGGCCGCGTGCGCATCCGCGTCGGGTCCGGCGTCTATGTCGTCGCGCCCACCGGCGAAAGCGATTCCACGACCCCGCCGATTGCCGGCCCGTTCGATGTGCTCGGCGCCCGCGTGCTGTTTGAAGGCAGCATCGCCGAAGAGGCGGCACGCCGCGCCGCCCCGGCCGACCTTGCGGCCATCGACGAGACGATCGCGCTGATGGCGGCGTCGTCCCATCCGGGACCGGAGACCACCTCGCTCGACCGCGCCTTTCACATTGCTATTGCCCAGATCCTCGGCAACGACGCCGTGACCAAGGTCGTTGGCGATCTGTTCGACCAGCGCAACCATCCCTATTTCGCCCAGCTGGCCCGCCATTTCGAAAATCCCGAGAGCTGGCGGCGCGCGCTGGCCGAACACCGTCTCATCCGCGATGCGATCGCTGCCGGCGACCCGGCAGCGGCCTGCGCGGCGATGCGGACCCATCTGACCAATTCGCAGGCCCGCTTTTCGGAGAGTTTCGCCAAGGGGCCGGCGAGCGAGCCGGAAGGCGTTCTCGTGAGGGTTGGCCAGCCGGCCCGCCGGCATGCGACGGCCCCCTGATCGACGACGACTGCACAGAAGACCACCAACCCTGGAGGAAAAAGCATGATCAAGACCACCCTTTCGGTTGCCGCCCTGCTGGCCGCAACCCTGACCACGGCGCCCGCCATTGCCCAGACCAAGCTGAAATGGGCGCATGTCTACGAGACGTCCGAGCCGTTCCATACCGAATCGGTCTGGGCCGCCGGCGAGATCGCCAAGCGCACCAACGGCCGCTACACGATCGACGTCTTCCCGGCCTCGCAGCTCGGCAAGGAGACCGACATCAACCAGGGCCTGTCGCTCGGCTCGGTGGACATCATCATCTCGGGCTCGTCGTTCGCCGCCCGCTCCTATCCGCCGATCGGCGTCACCTATTATCCCTTCACGTTCCGCGATTCCGATCATCTGCTGGCCTACACCAAGTCGGATGTCTTCAAGGACCTGACCAAGGGCTATGAGGACAAGTCGGGCCACAAGATCGTCGCCGTGACCTACTATGGCGTGCGCCACACCTCCTCGAACCGCGCCATCAAGACCTGCGCGGACATGAAGGGCCTCAAGATGCGCGTGCCGGACGTTCCGGCCTATCTGGCGATGCCGCGTTCGTGCGGCGCCAACACCGCCCCGATCGCGTTTGCCGAGGTCTATCTGGCGCTCCAGAACGGCACCGTCGAAGCGCAGGAGAACCCGCTGACCACGATCGAGGCCAAGAAGTTCTACGAAGTGCAGAAGCACATCGTGCTGACCGGCCACATCGTCGACCATCTCAACACGGTCATCTCGGGCAACCTGTGGAAGAAGCTGTCGGATGCCGACAAGAAGATCTTCCAGGACGTGGCGCAGGAGGCCGCGACCCGCGCCACCAACGGCATCAAGAAGCGTGAGGGCGAGCTGGTCCAGTTCTTCAAGGACAAGGGCCTGACCGTCACCGAGATCAACCGCAAGGACTTCCTCGATGCGGCGCTCGCCAATGCCAAGTTCGAGACCTACGGCTACAACAAGGCCGATTGGGATCGTATCCAGGCGATCAAGTGAGGTGAACACCCGTTTGCCGTCATGACCGGGCATCATGCCCCGGCCATGGCGGAGACGGGGCAGGCATTCAAGACGTGAATGGCCGGGCCACGTCCGGCCATGACACGCAGGAGCAGCACGACATGGCGACTGAAATCCACACGCAGGTCACCGGCGAGGAACTCGCCCGCACGTTCGATGAGGTCGCCCCCGAGAGCAGCCTTGCCCATATCGCGTTCGAGGACTGGGTCACGCTGGCGGTGTTCTGGCTGATGGCGCTGTCGGTATTCCTCCAGTTCTTCACCCGCTACGTGCTCAACGATTCCTTTGCCTGGACGGAGGAGATCGCCACCTATTGTCTGGTTGTGATCGTCTTTCTCGGCTCGTCGATGTGTGTGCGCCTGTCGCGGCACATCCAGGTCGATTTTCTCTACCGCTACCTGTCCGCCGCCCCGGCCCGTGCGCTCTCGACCGTCATCGATGTCATCCGCGTCGGGTTCTTCGCCTACGCGATCAAGATCGTCTACACCTACATCTCGCTCATCGCCGAGGAGCAGATGACGACGATCCAGTATCCGAAAGGCTATTTCTACTGGATCGTCTTTGCAGGCTTCGTGCTGATGTTCGTGCGCTCGGTTCAGGTCGCCTGGCTCAACTGGCGGCGCGGCTATTCCATTCTTGAGCGCCCCGGCGCATTCGACGGCACGGAGGCGTAAGCGATGCTCATTCTGCTCGGTGGATTTCTGCTGCTGATGGTGCTTGGCCTGCCCGTGGCGCTGTCGATGGCCGTCTCGTCGCTCGTCTACATTCTCTATTCCGGCATCACGCCCGATGTGACGCTGGCCCAGCGCATGATCGCCGGCGTCGAGAGCTTCCCTCTGCTGGCCGTGCCGTTCTTCATCCTGGCCGGCAACCTGATGAACATCGCCGGCGTGACCGGGCGCATCTATCGCTTTGCGGTGGCGCTGGTCGGCTGGATGAAAGGCGGGCTCGGCCAGGTCAACATCATCGGTTCGGTGATCTTCTCGGGCATGTCCGGCACAGCCATCGCCGATGCCGCCGGTCTCGGCACCATCGAGATCAAGGCGATGAAGGATCACGGCTACACCACCGAATTCGCGGTCGGCGTTACCGCCGCCTCGGCGACGCTCGGTCCGATCATTCCCCCGTCCCTGCCCTTCGTCATCTACGGCATGATGGCCAATGTCTCGATCGGCGCGCTGTTCCTCGGCGGCGTCATCCCCGGCATTTTCATGACGCTGATGATGATGGCGACGGTCGCCTACTTCGCGCACAAGAACGGCTGGGGCGCCGACACGCCGTTCAACGTCAAGGAACTGGGCGAGGCGCTGGTCGAGATCGTCGTTGTTCTCGCCTTCCCGCTCGTCGTCTGGCTGATGGTCACCAAGGGCGGAATGTCGGTCAATCTCTCCGTCGGCATCGGCCTTGCGGTGCTGCTGTTTGCCGACTGGTATTTCGACTTTGCCGCCGTCATGGCGCTGATGGCCCCGGTCATCCTGATCGGCGGCATGACGATGGGCTGGTTCACGCCGACCGAAGCGGCGGTCGCGGCCGTGATCTGGTCGTTGTTCCTCGGCCTTGTCCGGTATCGGTCGATGTCGATCAAGACCGTTGCCAAGGCGACCTTCGATACCATCGAGACGACGGCGTCGGTGCTGTTCATCGTCACGGCGGCGTCGATCTTTGCCTGGCTTCTGACGGTCTCGCAGGCGGCCCAGATGCTGTCGGATGCGATCCTTGGCTTCACCCAGAACAAGTGGGTGTTCCTGTTGCTCGCCAACCTGCTGATCCTGATCGT
>CALCZO010000217.1 GCA_937903315.1 uncultured Alphaproteobacteria bacterium | reverse complement strand
TCCGGCGCCGCATCAAGCCGCCGTTGCCACGCTGCCCGCGCTGCGGCACCGGCACGGCCGGTGTCCCGCCATGCCGCGCCGATAGGGGCGGGAATATCGAAGGATCCGGCATTCCAGCCAAAGCGTGCCGCCATCGCGTCCCGGTCCTCGGCATAGAGCTTGCCCGAATGGCCGCCGCGCTGGCCCTCAAGCCGGGGAATGCCGCGCGCGATCACCGTCCTGCAGGCAATCATCGAGGGGCGGGGGTCGGCCCTGGCGGCGCTGATCGCGGCGTCAATCGCCGCGATATCGTGGCCGTCGATCTCCTGCACGTGCCAGCCGGCGACACGGAACCGTTCGGCGACATTCTCCGAAATCGAAAGGTCCGTCGATCCGTCGTCGGTGATGGCATTGTCGTCCCAGAAGAAGGTCAGGCTACCGAGCTTCAGGTGCCCGGCCAGCTGGATCACCTCCTGCCCCACCCCTTCCTGAAGGCAGCCGTCGCCCACGAAAGCCCATGTTCGGTGGCTGACCAGATCGTTGCCGAACCTTGCGCGAAGATGCGCCTCGGCAATCGCCATGCCGAGCGCATTGCCGATCCCCTGCCCGAGCGGGCCGGTGGTGGTCTCGATCCCGGCGGCGGGATCGTATTCGGGATGCCCGGCGCAGGGCGAGCCAAGCTCGCGGAAGGATTTTACCGCATCGAGCGTGATGTGATGATAGCCTGACAGATGCAGCAGGGCGTACAGCAGCATCGAGCCATGGCCGTTGGACAGCACGACGCGGTCCCGGTCCGGCCATGTCGGATCAGCCGGGTCGAACCTGAGATGCCGCGCATAGAGCGTCGTGGCGATCTCCGCCATGCCGAGCGGCACGCCCTGATGCCCCTCGCCAGCGGCAAGGATCGCATCGACCGAGAGGAACCGGATGGCATGGGCCATGGCGGACAGGGTGGCAGTATCGGCGCTGTCGCGGTTCGGCGGCATGGCGGGTCCTATGGTGCTGGCATCGTTCGCGATCGGCCGGTCGTTCCGGCACTCCTCGGACCCCGCTTATGGCACAGGACGATCCGGCGTTTCCACCGCCGCGTCAGACGAGCGCACGCAATGCCGACAGCGTGATCGCGCTGCTGTCGGGAAAGACTGCCGTTGCGCCGGAAAGGTCATCGTCCGCGGCATACGCACTGTGGACGGCGGCGACCGCCAGCCCGGCGGCGCGGGCCGCCTCGACGCCGTTGCGCGAATCCTCGATGGCCAGACAGGCCCCGGCCGGCAGGTCAAGCTCAGCAAGCGCCAGATGGTAGACATCCGGCGCGGGTTTTTTACGTGTGACCATGTCGCCGGCGGCGACCACCGGAAACTGCTCGCGCCACCCGGATCCGAGTGTTGCCGCCATCAGTGCGACGACATTGTCGAAGGTGGTGGTGGTGGCAATCGCGCAGGCGATGCCGGCGGCGCGGGCCCCGGCGATCAGGTCCGTCATGCCCGGCCGCAACGGCACGGCGCCGGTACTGACCGCGGCCGTGTACAGCGCGGTCTTGCGGCGATGGATGTCGCCGACCCGCTCGGCAATACCGGCGCGATCGGCAGGGGCGAGCGTGTCAGCATAGGCAAGGATGCGTTCCTTGCCTCCGGTCACCTTCAGCAGCCGGCGATAGAGCGGCCCGTCCCAGTTCCAGCCAAGTCCACACTCGACAAAGGCCGCGTTGAAGGCACGGCGATGATATTCTTCGGTTTCGGCCAGCGTGCCGTCGACGTCAAAGATCAGCGCGGCGATCATGTCGCAGCCTGCCGGATGGCGGCGATATTGCCGGCATAGGCTGCCGTGCCGCCCTTGAACACGGCCGAACCGGCGACCAGCACATTGGCGCCGGCGCGGGCGACCAGCGGCGCGGTTTCCGGCGTCACGCCCCCGTCGATCTCGATATCGATCGGGCGGCTGCCGATCATTGCCTTGATCCGTGCAACCTTCTCGACCACCGCCGGAATGAATGCCTGCCCGCCGAAGCCGGGGTTGACCGTCATCAGAAGGACCAGATCGAGCCGGTCGAGCACGTATTCGATCACCGATTCCGGCGTGTGCGGGTTGAGCGAGACACCGGCCTTGCGGCCAAGGGTGCGGATCGCCTGGAGCGTCCGGTCAAGGTGCTTGGTTGCTTCGGCATGGACGGTGATGATGTCGCATCCGGCCTTGGCAAAGGCCTCCAGATAGGGGTCCGCCGGCTCGATCATCAAATGGCAGTCGAACACCTTGTCGCTATGGGGGCGGAGCGCCGCGATGACCGGCGGACCGAAGGTGATGTTGGGCACGAAATGGCCGTCCATTACGTCAAGATGGATCCAGTCCGCACCGGCGGCGACGACATTGCGGACTTCCTCGCCGAGGCGGGAAAAATCGGCGGAGAGGATGGACGGAGCGATGATGACCGACATAGGGGCCTCCGGCGTGGTCGCCGCCCGCGCTCGCGCGCGGGGGCGGTGATTGACACAGGGATCAGGCAGCGGATTTCAGCGCGTTGCGCCAGTTGGGGAACAGCGCATCGGCATCATGCGGGAAGCTTTCGAATGCGCGGGCGAACTCGCGATGCTCGCGCGCAAAAGCCAGCGGGTCGGCGCCCGACTTCCAGCACTGTTCGGCCTGCCGCAGCGATTTAGCCCCCGCCGCGCCGCCGTCGATATGACCGAAGGCACCGCCACCGGCGGTCAGGATCAGGTTGGAATGGCCGAGATTGCTGAAGAATCCCGGCATCCGCAGCGCATTCATGCCGCCCGAGATGATCGGCGTCGTCGCGTTCATGCCCTGCCATTCCTGATGGAAATACGGGCCGTCCGCACTGTCCTCGGTCAGCATGTAGGCGATCGCCCGGTCTGCGGCCTCGCCTTCCATCTTGCCGAAGCCCATGGTGCCGGTATGGATGCCCGACGCGCCCTGCATCCGCGCCATCTTCGACAGCACGAAGGCCGTGTAACCACGCTTGGACTGCGGCGAGGTGACCGCGCCGTGGCCGGCGCGATGATAGTGCAGGTACTGTTTGGGGAAACTGCGCCGCGCCGTGGTGATCGCGGCCGGGCCGGCGACATAGCCATCGACGAGGAACGCGATGTGGTCGGCATTGGCGCCGAAGGTTTCGAGGATGAACTCGCCACGCGCCAGCATCTCGTAGTGATCGTCGGCGGTGATGTTGAACGAGAACAGCTTGGCCTCGCCGGTCTTGTCCTGCGCGCGGATCATCGCATCGTTGACGGCGCGCACGGTGTCCTTGAACGGGGCGAAGACCTGATTGCCCTGCGGCTCGTCATTCTTGATGAAATCGCCGCCGAGCCAGAAATCGTAGCAGGCGTTGGCGAACGGCTGCGACCTCAGCCCCAGCTTGGGCTTGATGATGGTCCCGACGATGAAGCCGCCGTTGTTGACCGGGCGGCCCAGCACGCGCCAGAGATCGCGGATCGTGGTGGAGGGACCATCGAACAGCCGCAGATAGGCCGGCGGCACGTAGAAATCATGCATCTTGGCATATTCGACATCGCCCATGCCCTGGTTGTTGCCGATCGCCAGCGTCAGGAACGAGGCGATCATCGCCCGGCCGTCGATGATATTGCGGTCGAACAGGTCGACCGGATAGGCGATCTTCATCAGCTCGCGCGCCTCGTCGATCTCGTAGACCAGCGCATCGACACCGCGCGTGAAATCGTCGGTGGTGGAGACGGCGACATTGGTCCCGGTCGAGGATTCGGCGGCAAAATGCGCTCCGGTCTGGAGATAGGTGCCGAACCCGGCCTTGGGCTTCATGTGATAGGCGCACAGCACATGCCGGCCGCCGGCGATGAGGTCCTTTTCGGTCAAGGCGAGATTGGCGTAGCGGTCAGACTGGTCCATGTCGGTTCTCCCTGGATGGCGCCATGGTCAAGGCATGGCGAATTCTGATGACAGGTCGGAAGGTTCAGGCGGCTTTGGGCTGGGCGGTCCTGGGGCCGAGCGCGCCGGCGACATAGCGGCGGGCCATATCGGCCAGCGGAATCACCCGGATTTTCGAGGCGTTGCCGGCTGTCGAGAAGTCCTCATAGCGCTGGCGGCAAAGCGCCTTCATCGCGTCCATCGCCGGCTTGAGGAATTTGCGCGGATCAAACTCACTCCGGTTTTCCGCCGCGATCCTGCGGAACTCAGCCGTCATCGCCAGCCGGCAATCGGTATCGATGTTGACCTTGCGGACGCCGTGACGGATGCCGGTCTGGATTTCCTCCACCGGCACGCCCCAGGTGGCCTTCATCGCGCCGCCGTGGGTGTTGAACAGGTCCTGCAATGCCTGCGGCACCGATGATGAGCCGTGCATCACGAGATGCGTGTCGGGCAGCTTCTCATGAATGGCCTTGATGACATGCATCGCCAGAATGGCGCCGTCGGGCTTGCGCGAGAACTTGTAGGCGCCGTGGCTGGTCCCCATCGCGATCGCCAGCGCATCGACGCCGGTGCGGCGGACAAAATCGACCGCCTGATCGGGATCGGTCAGGAGCTGGTCATGACCGATCGTGCCTTCGACACCGTGGCCGTCCTCCTGCTCGCCGCTGCCATGTTCGAGGCTGCCCAGCACGCCCAGTTCGCCTTCGACCGACGCGCCGACCCAATGCGCCATGTCGGCAACGCGGCGCGTGATGTCGACGTTGTAGTCATAGTCGGCCGCGGTCTTGCCATCGGCCATCAGCGATCCGTCCATCATCACCGAGGTGAAGCCGTGCTGGATGGCGGTGGCGCAGGTCGCTTCCGCATTGCCGTGGTCGAGATGCAGGCAGATCGGGATTTCGGGGTAGATCCGTTCGGCGGCGTCAACCATCGCCGCGAGCATGATGTCGTTGGCATAGGAGCGGGCGCCGCGCGAGGCTTGCAGGATCACCGGCGCATCGCAGGACCGCGCCGCTTCCATGATGGCGAGCACCTGCTCCATGTTGTTGATGTTGAAGGCCGGCACGCCGTACTGGTGTTCGGCGGCATGATCGAGAAGCTGGCGAAGTGTTATGCGGGCCATGACGGACTCCTGACGTGTCGTTGCGGGATCAGCCGAGCAGCCGATCGGCAGCGGCGATGATGGCGTCCTCGGTGATGCCGAAGTGGCGGTAGAGGTCCGGGGCGGGCGCGCTGGCGCCAAACCCCGACATGCCGATGAAGGTGCCGGTCTCGCCGATCCAGCGATCCCATCCCATCCGGCAGGCGGCCTCGACGGCGATGCGCGGAGCGTTGCCGAGGATGGCGCAGCGATAGTCCTCGGACTGCCGCTCGAACAGATCCCATGAGGGCATCGAAACGACGGCGACAGCCTTGCCCGCCGCGGTCAGGCGCGCCGCAGCCGCAACCGCAATCTCGACCTCCGAGCCGGTTGCCAGCAGCGTCAGATCGCGGGGCCCGGCCGGCTCGCGCAGCAGGTAGCCGCCGCGCGCAGACCGATTCTCGCCAACGTCCTCGCGCAGCACCGGCAGGTTCTGGCGTGACAGGCACAGGGCCGAGGGAGTCTTGCGGGCCGCCAGCGCCAGTTCCCAGCATTCCGCTGTTTCCACCGCATCGCAGGGCCGGAACACATGAAGGTTCGGCAGCGCCCGCAGCGTCGCCAGATGCTCGACCGGCTGGTGCGTCGGCCCGTCCTCGCCAAGACCGATGGAATCGTGGGTCAGGACGTAGACCACCCGCTGTTCCATCAGCGCAGACAGGCGGATGGCGCCGCGTGCGTAGTCCGAGAAGACGAGGAACGTGCCGCCATAGGGGATGAAACCGCCATGCAGGGCGATGCCGTTCATCGCCGCGCCCATGACATGCTCGCGGATGCCGTAGCGGATATAGCGGCCGCCGAAGGAGCCGGCCGCAAGGCTCTCCATCCCCTTGGTGATCGTCAGGTTCGAATGGGTCAGGTCGGCCGAGCCGCCGACCGTATTGGGGACAGCCGCGTTGATGACCGCGAGCGTCATTTCAGACGCCTTGCGTGTCGCCACCGTCGGCTTTTCCGACAGGAGGCGGGCCTTGTAGTCGGTCATCGCCG
>CALCZO010000216.1 GCA_937903315.1 uncultured Alphaproteobacteria bacterium | reverse complement strand
GTCGGCGAATGGAAGCCGAGGAAATGGCCGAGCAGCAGGATATGCCCGGTCGAGGACACGGGCAGGAACTCGGTCAGACCTTCGACAAAGCCGAGAATGGCGGCCTGGATCATCGTCCACAGCGTCATGCGTCTGTCCCCTCGCGCTGTCTGTCGCACATCGGCTGATTCTGCTGATTGAGATCGGCCTGATTCGCTTCTATACGCAGAGGGCCTTTAGCGCGACGTTAGCGTTGCCGGCCTTGCCTCCTCCAAGGGACGCCCCATCTCGCCATGCCTGTGCTGTATCATCATCCGCTGTGCCCGCATTCCCGCTTCATCCGCCTCGTCATGGGCGAACTGGGCATGGAAGCGGAGTTTGTCGAGGAACGGGCCTGGGAGCGCCGGCGCGATTTCCTGCTGCTCAATCCGGCCGGCACCACGCCGGTTCTGGTCGAGGAGAACGTGCTGCCGGTCCCCGGCGCTGACATCATCGCCGAATATCTCGACGAGACGCGCGGGCTGGTGCTGGGCGACCGGCGGCTGCTGCCCGATGCGCCGATGTCCCGGATCGAGGTCAGGCGGCTGACCGACTGGTTCAACCGCAAGTTCTACGAGGAGGTCTCGCAGCATCTGGTGACCGAGAAGGTCTACAAGCGGATGATGTCGCCCGAGGCGGGCGGCGGTCCGCCTGAAGGCGCGGTGCTGCGTGTCGCGCGCAATAATGTGCGCTATCATGTCAAGTACATCGGCCACCTGCTCGGTCAGCGCAACTGGCTGGCGGGGGACCGGCTGTCCCATGCCGATCTGGCGGCGGCAGCCCATCTGTCGGTCTGCGATTTTCTCGGGGATGTGCCTTGGGGCGAGGACGAGACGGCAAAGCAATGGTACGCGCGGCTGAAGTCGCGCCCGTCGTTCCGGCCGCTGCTGGCGGACCGGATCATGGGCATGACGCCGAGCGCCCATTACACGGATCTCGATTTCTGACCGGCAAGGCGCTGAAGGCGTTCGTCAGAACCCGCGCTGCCGGGCTGGGCTTCGATGCCGTCGGCTTTGCCGCCGCATCCGTTCCGACCGATCGTCTGGCCCGGCTGGAGGGCTGGCTTGATGCCGGTCACCACGGCGACATGGGCTGGATGGAGCGGACCCCCGAGCGACGCGCTGAACCCGTGGCGCTATGGCCGCAGGTGCGTTCGGTGATCCTCGTCGGACTGAATTATGGCTCCGGCACCAATCCGATGGACGGGCTGGCCGAGCGCTCGCACGGCCTGATCTCGCTCTATGCGCAGCGGCGGGATTATCACGACAGCCTCAAGGGTCGGCTGAAGGAACTGGCCGGGGCGCTGGTGGCCCGCGCGGGCGGCGATGTGAAGGTCTTTGTCGATACCGCCCCGGTGATGGAAAAGGCACTGGCCGAAGATGCCGGCCTCGGCTGGCAGGGCAAGAGTACGGTGCTGATCTCGCGCGAGTTTGGTACGTGGCTGTTTCTCGGCGCGCTCTACACAACGCTCGATCTTGCCCCTGACCGGCGGGGCGAGGATCGTTGCGGCTCCTGCACGGCGTGTCTGGATATCTGTCCGACGGCCGCTTTTCCCGCTCCCTACGTGCTCGATTCGCGACGCTGCATCGCCTATCTCACCATCGAGCATCAGGGCGTGATCGCGCCGGAGTTCCGCAAGGCGATCGGCAATCGCGTCTTCGGTTGCGACGATTGCCTTGCCGTCTGTCCGTGGAACAAGTTCGCGCAAGCGGCCCGCGATGCGAAACTCGCCGCCCGGACAGAGCTTGATCGGCCGCAACTCGCGCGGCTGGCGGCGCTGGACGACGCCGCGTTCCGCACCCTGTTTGCCGGCACGCCGGTCAAGCGGACCGGCCGTGACCGGTTCGTGCGCAACGTGCTGATCGCCATCGGCAACAGCGGCGATAGGGCACTGGTTGCGGTTGCCGGGCAGCTGGTCGATGACGCATCGCCGCTCGTGCGCGGCATGGCCATCTGGGCGCTGGCCCAATTGGCACCGGGCCGGCTGGCCGAACTGGCGCGGCATCGCCGGGCAGGCGAGCGTGACGCCGATGTTGCCGCCGAATGGACGCTGGCGCTGGAGAGACCTTTATGAACCTGCTTGTGCTCGGACTTGGCTATAGTGCCGGCCACTTTCTCGACCGCTACCGCGGGCGGTTTTCCGCCATCGCCGCCACCTGCCGGTCCGCCTCTGGTGAAGACCGGGCGATGGCGGCAGGCGTTCAGCCCGTGCGGCTCGACTCTGACCGCGCCGCGCTGGCGGGCGCTGTCGCCGCGGCCGATGTGGTTGTCGCCTCCGCCGCGCCGGATGGTGACGGCGATCCTTTCCTGAAGGTAATCGGGCCGGGATCGTTCGCCGGCAAACGATGTCTCTATCTCTCCACGGTCGGTGTCTACGGCGATCACTCCGGGGCATGGGTCGACGAGACGAGTCAGCTGCGCCCGGTTTCCCAACGCTCGCGCTGGCGGCTCAACGCTGAACGGGCATGGCAGGATCGCGCGGATCGGGACGGAGCGACACTCGATATCCTGCGCCTGTCTGGAATCTATGGGCCGGGCCAGAGTGCGATCGACACCCTGCGCGCCGGCACGGCGCGGCGGATCATCAAGCCGGGGCAGGTGTTCAACCGTATTCATGTCGCCGATATCGCCCATGCGCTCGCCGCGATGATCGAGCGCTCGCCTGGCGGCATCTGGAATGTCACCGACGACGAGCCGGCGCCGCCGCAGGATGTGGTGGCCTATGCTGCCGGGCTGATCGGCATGCCCGTTCCGCCTGATCTTCCCTATGATCAGGCCGACCTGTCGCCGATGGGTCGCAGCTTCTATGGCGAGAACAAGCGGGTCAGCAACGCGCGGATCCGCCGTGACCTTGCCTTTACGTTCGAGTATCCGACGTACCGCGAGGGGCTTGCAGCGCTGGCGGCAGTGGTGTGATCAACCGGCGCGGTCCGCGTCGCGCGCACTGTAGTGGGCGATATAGCGCGGATCGATATCGGCCACGCGGACAATCACCAGCACGTCGGTGGTCCCGAATTGGCGGTCGACGACCGCCCCGTCGCCAAACCGGCCACCCAGTCTCAGATAGGCCTTGATCAGCGGCGGCAGCGCCGCCATGGCCCGCCGCGCGTCAAAATCGCCGGCCCGGCGGCGGTTCATGCCGATATAGCGGCCCGGCAGAGCAGCAGCGCGCCATTCTTCCGGCGCTCGGGCGTGATGGTGGAGAAAGCTCAGCTGGTCGGCCATTGCGTCCGGGTCGGTGCCTTCAAGGCTGGCGCAGCCGATCATCAGGTCACATCTGTGATGGCGGACATAAGCCCAGATGCCATGCCACAGCAATTCCACCGTGCGTTTGGTGCGGTAGGGGGCGAGCACGCAGGAGCGTCCGAGTTCAAGGATCCGCTGGCCGGGATGAGCAGCGATCAGGCCGCGCAGATCGTATTCGCCGGCGGAATAATAGCCGCCGTTGCGTTCGGCGAATTCCTGCCGGAGCAACCGGTAGGTGCCGACGACGCGCGGGCGGGCCGGTGCGCCGGGATGGCGGCGCCATTCGCGATCGACGACCAGCAGGTGGTCGCAGATCCGGTCGAACGGGTCGATGTCGCGCCGCGCCAGCAGGTTGCGCGGGCTGGGAGCAGCTGACATTTCCTCATAGAAGACCTGGAACCGCAGCCGCTGGGCGCGGCGGATATCCTGCACTGTCCGGGCAAGGCGCACTTCGAGCGCGCCGATCCGGCCAAGTACTTCCGGCAATCCCTCGGTGTTGCGGACGACGCGATGGCCGGGCAGCAGCGTGGTGCGGGGGCGCAGATCGCCGCGGTCCCATCGCTGCGGGCGAAGGCGGGCGATCAGGCCAGGGCGGGTGGTGGTCTCCGACAAGCGCACTTCCGTCGCGGACATCTGATCAGGGTCCTCTCGCATCGCTGTACCAACCGAGCGTCAGACTACGACATTGATGCGTCAGAGCTGTGACATTGCCAAGGCCTTGACAGGGAGCTGGCCTTAACAGGGAGCTGGCGTTCGTGCGGGACCCCGGCACCCGTCATCAGGCCGCGCGGCGCTCGCCGGCCGCAAGCTCGGCCAGCGTGGCGGCGAACCGGTCGGGATCGAGCGGCTTGCGCAGGAAGACGGTGAACCCGGCCGCGAGACAGGCCGCCCGATCCTCCTCGAAGGCATTGGCGGTGAGTGCCGCGACAGGCAGTGGCGGCCGCCCGCTCGCCCGTTCCTCCTTGCGCAGCGCAGCGACGGCGTCGAGCCCCGACATGCCGGGCATCCGGACATCGAACAGCGCAGCCGTGAACGGCTGGTCGCCACATGTGCGCAAGGCATCCAGCGCCGCCTCGCCGGAGGTGACCCAGAGCGGGGTGATGCCGAGCCGTTCCATCAGCCGAATGGCCAGCAGCGCATTGATCGGATTGTCTTCGGCGAGCAGGATCCGCTGTCCGGCGAGCGCATGGTTGACGGACTGCCGGGCGACGCCGGACGTCGGGACAACATCGTTCTCGTCGGCCTCCGGCATGAAACGCGCGTTGAGTGACCGGTGCCGCACAGGCTTGATGAGATAGCCGTCAAATCCCGCATCGGCAGGCGAGCCGAAGCCGCGTCGCTGGTAGGGCGACAGCAGGACGATCCGCCGCGCTCCGTCGCTTGCGAGTTGCGCCAGCCTTTGGCAGGTCTCCGTTCCAAGGTCCGCATCGGCGAGCAGGATTGTCACGCCCGCCATCAACCGGGCGTCCGCGGCCTCCGCCAGCCGCACCCTGGCGCCCAGCCGTTGCAGCCGCTCGGCAAGGAAGGGTGCCTCGAACGGGGATGACGAGACAATCAGGACCGACTCGGACGACAGATCCGGCACCGGTCCCGATACAGCCGGACCACGTTCAGCCGGCACCAGCGGCAGGGCGACACGAAACGCCGACCCGGAGCCGGGCTGCGAGACGACCGAGATGGCCCCGCCCATGGTCTCGACGATTCGCCGGGTGATGGCCAGACCAAGCCCGGTCCCACCATGGCTGCGTGCCGTGTCCGCCGCTTCCTGTTCGAAGGCGTCGAAGATCGCCGTCAGCCGTTCCGCCGCGATCCCCGGTCCGGTATCGGCGACGGTGATCAGCAACCTGTCCGGGCCGTCCTGTTCGACCCGGATGCCGACGCCGCCCTGCGAAGTGAACTTCACGGCGTTGCCGGCCAGATTCATCAGGATTTGCCCCAGCCGGGCACCGTCGCCCATGATGTGCTGCGGCAGGGCCGGGTCGATCAGCGCAGCGACTTCGATGCCCTTGTCCTGGGCACGCGGCGCCAGCAATTCGACGGCACCCTCGACCAGCCGGGTCAGGTCGACCGGTTCGGCGGCCAGATCGAGCTTTCCAGCCTCGATGCGCGAGAAGTCCAGAATTTCGTTGATCAGTGACAGCAGCGCTTCGCCCGAGGTGCGTACCGCGTCGACATAGCTTGCCTGTTCGGCTGTGAGGCTCGTATGCGAGAGCAGGCCGGCCATCCCGATCACGCCGTTCAGCGGCGTCCGCATCTCATGGCTGACGGTTGCGAGAAAGCGCGCTTTGGATGAGGTGTCCTGCACCGCGTCCTGTCGCTCGCCGACGACGGCAAAGCCCTGTTCGCCATTGCGCGAGCGGAATGCGGCCAGTGACCAGCGAACCGTTGACGTGTCGCATGTCTGGGTGATGATCCCCTGCCGGAGCCGCATCGGCTGGCCGGAGCGGCCTGCCCCGGCGTTGTCAAATCGACCGGGGTCGAGGCCGTGGCGGGCACAGAAATCCTCGAACGGGCCATTGGCGGCATGCACAAGCCCGCGTGCGTCGATTGTGGCGGCCGCGCAACCGGACCCGGCCAGCGCGACGTCAAACGCCAGCCTTTCCGCCTGCAGGTCGCTGAGCGTTGCTTCCGCCGCCCGCAGGCGTTGCAGCAGCAGGCGCGCGCGCTGGCGCAAGTTGATGAGATCGCGGATCAGGGCCGAGCAGACAACGAACAACAGTGCGGCCACAGCGACCGCCGCGACCGTCACGGCTCCGTTGATCCACAATGCTGCCAAGCCAGTCGTCATGCCATCCGCCCCAATGTTCCGGTACTCTGGCAGGCAAGGCTTGCTGTTTGGTTTGACACCGGCGCGCATCGGTGTGGTTTGCGCAGTCAATCTCGTTCAGCGTTAAGAAAGTTCGACCGCGCGCCGCCGTGTCGCAGCGGAGCCGGTCGTCCCGGTGATCCGCAACCGACGAAGAAATTCGCTCCCGGCCCCCTTGCCTTTGCCGAGCAATGACGCTAATCAACCGCCTCGCTTGCATGCCAAGCGGATGCGCCCGTAGCTCAGCTGGATAGAGCATCAGACTACGAATCTGAGGGTCGGACGT
>CALCZO010000215.1 GCA_937903315.1 uncultured Alphaproteobacteria bacterium | reverse complement strand
ACAGGCTGGTTCGCTCTCATGCCGGGGAAAACGAAGTTGCTGAGCCGAACCTCGGCAAGCTTGCGAAGGATGGCAACGGCGCGAGCGCTGAGGGGAATACGATGCTCTCGTCCCGCCTTCATCCGCACGGCGGGAATGGTCCAGACCGCCTTGTCGAGATCAAACTCCTTCCATTCCGCCTTGAGGACTTCACTGGTGCGGGACGCCGTGAGGATCGTGAATTCAAGCGCCATCGCGCCGAGCGTTTCAATCTCTCGGACCTTCGCAACGAAGCCAGGAACCTCGTCGAACGGCATCGCTGCATGATGGCCGCGAGTGAGCTTCGCACGCTTGGGCAAGACGTGATCGAGATGACCGCGCCAGACGGGGCGAGCGACCTTGCCGGACGGATGGAGGAGTTGCTCGGCGCTGCGCTGGAGGCCGGCGAGATCGAGGATGCGACCATCGCCGCCAGTGCCCAGCAGGCCGATGCACTATGGTTCCTGCGCGAGCGGATGTCGGAGGTGCAGAGCATCGAGGGTGGCTCGATCAAGCACGACATCTCGGTGCCGGTGTCGCGCGTCGCCGATTTCCTGATCGAGGCGACGGCGGCCTGCGAGCGCGCAATGGATGGCATCCGCGTTGCCGCCTTCGGCCATTTCGGCGACGGCAACATCCATTTCAATCTCAGCCAGCCGATCGGCATGGACAAGGCCGGGTTCCTCGCCGAATGGGGCCGGTTCAACCACATCGTGCATGACATCGTCGCCGGCATGGGCGGGTCGATCTCGGCCGAGCACGGCATCGGGCTGATCAAGCGCGATGAACTGCCGCGCTACAAGGATCCGGCGTCGCTGGTGCTGATGCGCCGGCTCAAGAGCGCGCTCGACCCTGACAACATCCTCAATCCGGGCAAGGTGCTGGCTCCAGAGTGATCAGGGCACGATGGCGTCGATCACCTCGATGCCGCCGCCCCGGTTCACCGAGTGCAGCCCGACCGCATCGATCGCCGCCGGCGGATGGATGCGGACCAGCCGCGTTTCGGCGTAGTCATAGGGTGTCAGCCGGTCGATGCGGGCGATGGTCAGGCCCCAGCCGTAGCCGCCGGTGCAATCCTGCGCCGGACGCCGCAAGCCATCGGCACAGCGTTCGATCCAGCCGGCGGGGCGGCTGCCGGCCACATCGGCCACGACCGGGTTCATCGGGTGAGCCATCCAGTCGCCGTCAGGCCGGTCGCTCATGAACAGCGACAGACTGTCACGATCGGACTGACCGAACGCCGGGGCGGTGGCGGCAATCCAGCAGCGGCCGGCATGTTCGAAGAACGTCGCGTCGGCAAAATAGCAATTGTCGAGCAGGGTCTTGTGGCGCACCCAGCGATCCGGGAAGCGCTCGGCGCGATAGAGATCAAGCGTCCCGGCTTCGGCCGTTTCCGGGATCATCCAGATCTGGCCGCCATGGCTGAAGATGCAGGGATAGGACAGATGATGGTCCGCCTCCAGCATCGGCCGGATCGCGCCGTGCGTGCCGTCGGAGAAAATCTCCATGAACGACAGGTGCCCCTTGCCGCGGGCATAGGGATATTCCTCGCAGAACAGATAGGTGTGGCCCTGATACGCCACGGGAAACGGATCAGCGAAATAGCGGGCGGAATCGCGCTCCAGCCAGCGGAAGCCGGCAAGATCGAGCGTGGCGGTCTCGACGATGCCCCTACCGGGATGATCGGTGCGCCAGGCGATATTCCACTGGCGCGAGGTCGTCACCGCGGTCGTCAGTCGGGCCAGCAGGCGCTCGGCGAGGGACCCAAGGGCGAACCCGGTCAGCCTGGCCGAGGAGGCCGGCCGGGCCATCGAGCGGATCGACGCCGTCGACCGGTCACCCGGCGCATTGCGGGCGGCGAGGACCGCGCGGTCGACCAGAACCACGGCCAGCGACAGGGCCTCGCTGAAGCCCTGGGTCAGGATATGCGGCGCGGTGACGGCGGCGACGCCGTCGGCGAGAATGGCTCCGTCGTCGATCCGGCGCCATTCGATGCTGGCCGGCCGGTTGCCGAGCAGCCCATCGAAGAGGGCCAGGTCATCGGGCGAGCGATTGAACAGCGGCTGGAGCACCGGAATCCGACTGGCCGGCGGGGCTTCCCGGCCGCTCAGATCGATGGTCAGGTTCGGGTGTCCACCGGTACAGTAGGGATCAAACGCCCCATCGGCGACGGGGGCACCGAAATCCGCCGCGCCGATGGCGCGCGAACTGAACAGCGTCTGCTCGGTCAGACGCAACAGTGCCAGCGCGGCAGGTTCGCGCGCAGTGGTGGCAACGCGGGTGACCGACACGCCATGGCCGGCGGCGGCCAGATTGACCGCGATCGCCAGATGCCAGCGGCGGCAGGCCCCTCGTGGCAGGACGAGCTGAATCGCGAGACCGGAACCGGCCTCGTGACTCTGGAACGGCTTCAGGCGCATCGCACCGTCCTGATGACGCTCATCGGCCGGCGCGGCGGGTCGGTCACGTCAACGTCTGCGGCCATCGCGGGCTGGGCGGAGATCAGACGCAGGTGCTGGGGATCGATGCCGAGATGGCGGGCATGGGCGGCGGCATCGGCGGCCGAGCCCGGCGCTTCAGCAACGACCACGGTCTGCGCCGTGCGCGCAAGCTTGCGGCAGGCCAGGTTTGCGGAAAGGCCGGGACCGGACAGCACGACCAGATCGAACTTGCCGGCGATGCCGGGAAGGTGTGGCAAACCGCCATCGTTGGCCGGGGCAGGCCGCTCGGCCTCGCCCGGAACAGCCCAGACCGTTGCCTGTCCAGCACCGGTCACGGCGAGCACCAGCCGCTGACGACCGTTCAGCGTCAGGGTTGCGGCAACGGGCTGGGCGGCGACACGGCGCGTCAGGCCCGCATCGAGCTCGTCAGCCTCAAGCAGCAGCACCCTGAGATCGAGCCGCGCAGCCGTTCGGGCAAAATCGATGGCCAGCCGCGCCCGTTCGGACGGATCGGCCGTGCCGGTGAAGAGAACCACCTGCAACGGAAAATCGCGATCCCTGCCAGAGACCTCCTCGGCCAGCCGGGTCATTGGCTCGCCGGACAGGGGGCGGCCATTCGTGGGCTCATGCACGGGCTGGCGGCCCAGCGGCCGGATGACGGCCGCCGGGGAAACAACCGTGTGCGGACGCGGCGCAGGCGCTGCCATGGTGGCCTCCGGCGCAACGGACACCGGGCGGTTGCCGCGCATGGCCCCGACGATCGGTCCGAAGGAAAACGATCCTCTGCGCGACGGACGGCGACCGCCAACGGCAAAGGCGATGAGCACCAGCACGACCGAGGCGGCCATGCCGGCCGACCAGATCGCCTGTTGCGGACCGGACAGCGGCGCGGCGGCCGGAGCGGCGCGAACGACGACACGGGCAACCTCGGCCTGCGGTGCGCTGTCCAGCCCCTCGACGGAGCGCAGATGACGGTCAAGCGCGCTGCGGGCGGCCTCGACCTCGCGTTCGAGTTCGCGCAGCTGGGCCGGGGGCGCGGCGGCAGCAACGATCCTGGCCGCTTCCGGCCCCAGCCGCTGTTCGAGCGCGCGCTCCTGATCGAGTGCCGCCTGCATATCGGAACGGGCGGTGGCGGCGGCAAGGCGGAAGCCTTCCCACAGCAGCCGCTTGCGCTCGCGCGCCTGTTCTGCCGCCTCAAGGTAGGAGGGATGCCGCGGCCCGAGCGAGGTACGCAGGCTTGCTTCCTGCGCGGCAGCCTCGTTGTACTGGATGCGCAGCCGGTCAATGGCCGGCGAACGGACGAGATCGGCAATCGCCTCGCTGTCCTTGCCGGTGGCCAGCAGCTTCTGGATCTGGTCGTGCCGGCTTCTCAGATCGATGCTGGCCGCGCGCACCCGCGCCAGTTCGGTCGAGACATCGGTGACACCCGGCTGGCCGGCGCGATCAGGCGCGGGAATGCCATGTTTCATCCGGTAGGCGGCCAGCTTCGATTCGGCCTCGTTGAGACGGGTCTGGAGCGCCTGCTTGCGGGCGGTGTGGCGGGCCTGCTCGGATCCATCGGCGGTCTCGCGGGTGGCGACAAGATTGTCGACCAGCGCATCGGCAACGGCATTGGCCAGCCGCGCGGCAGTGCCGGCATGGCTTGAGGTCGCGGCGATCTCGATCATGTTGGCCTCGCCCATCGGGCTGGCGCTGACCTGTTCGTTCATCAGCCGCAGCACGGCGCTCTT
>CALCZO010000214.1 GCA_937903315.1 uncultured Alphaproteobacteria bacterium | reverse complement strand
CACCGAACGGGCGCTTGCCGGCGGGGGCGCCAGCGCCGGCCGGGCGCGGGGCGCGCGCCTGCTGATCGCCGCGCGGGGGAGCGCGACGGTCATCCCGGCGGTCGTCGCGATGCTCGCGCTGCGGCTGGGCCGACGCCCGGATCGGCGCAGTATCGGCCAGCGGACGCGGTGCATTGGGGTTGCGCGGGGCGCGATCATCCATCGGGGCACGCTCGCGCGGCTGCTGCGGGCGACCACCGCCGTTGGAGCGGCCTGCGCCGCCGCCACCGTTGCGGCCCGGACCGCCGCGACCGCGACCGGCGCGCGGATCGCGCTCCTCGTCCTCGCGGATGTGCTGCGAGGCGGGGACGTCGGCGCCCTTCTGGCCGCGCTTGTCGATCGTCGGGATCTGCTGGCGCGTCACGCGCTCGATGTCCTTGAGCAGGCCGCGTTCGGAATTGTCGCAGAACGCGATGGCCGCGCCCGAGGCACCGGCACGCGCCGTCCGCCCGATGCGGTGGACGTACTGCTCCGGCACATCCGGCAGTTCGAAGTTGATGACATGCGTGACGCTGTCGATATCGATGCCGCGCGCGGCGATATCAGTGGCGACCAGCACGCGCAGGCGGCCGTTCTTGAACTCGTCAAGCGCCTTCTGGCGCTGCGTCTGGCTCTTGTTGCCGTGAATGGCGGCGGACGTGATGCCGACGGCGTCCAGCGTCTTGGATACGCGATCCGCACCGCGCTTGGTGCGCGTGAACACGATCGTGCGTTCAAAACCGGGGTGGCTCAGCGTCTCGACGAGCATGCCGCGCTTGGCGGCCGCATCGACGAGATAGACCTGCTGATTGACCCGTTCTGCCGTGGTCGCCACCGGGGCGACGGCCACTTCCTTGGGCTGGTGCAGCATCTCGCCGGCCAGCGACGCGATTTCGCGCGGCATGGTGGCCGAGAAGAACAGGCTCTGGCGCTTTTTCGGCAGCCGCGAGAGAATCTTGCGAATCGGCACGACAAAGCCGAGGTCGAGCATGTGATCGGCTTCGTCGAGCACCACGATGTCGGTGGTGTCGAGACGCAGCGTGCCGCTGTCGAGATGGTCGATCAGGCGGCCGGGTGTCGCCACCAGAACGTCAAGACCGGCGCGGATCGCGCGTGTCTGCGGCACGTGGCCGACACCGCCGAACACCACGGCGACCGAGAACCGGCAGAACCGGGCGTAGGACTTGAAACTCTCGCCGATCTGCGCCGCCAGCTCGCGCGTCGGTGCCATCACCAGCACGCGGGTGGTGCCGGGCGCGGGGCGACGGGCGTCGCCGAGCAGCTTGTGCAGGATCGGCAGGGCGAAGGCGGCGGTCTTGCCGGTGCCCGTCTGGGCGATGCCAAGCAGGTCCTCGCCCTTCATCAGGTGGGGAATGGCTTTCGCCTGAATCGGCGTCGGCGTCTCATAGCCTTCGTGGGCAAGAGCGCGCAGCAGCGGTTCGGCAAGGCCGAGGGATTGGAACGTCGTCAAAGGATAAACTCGCATGGATGGCCCATACCGCATGCCGGAGCAAACGCCGGACGGAGCGGGGGCGGGGGGTGGAGACCGGCCCCGCGTAAATTGGGCTGTCAGGAAGAATGGTCAGAGTGCTCGACAGAGGACCGGACGAAACCGGCTTACGCGCCTGGAGCACGACGATGCTGCGGTGCAGCACGGTGCTTATACGCACAGTTCGCCGCCAAACGCAAACACTATCCTGCCACCGTGTCAGATCAGGCCCAGACCGGCCAGTTCCCGCCGCAGATCTTCGGGCATGGCCTCCAGCCCTTCGGCGTTCGAGCCCAGATCCGGCGGGGCGTCTTTCGCCTCAAGGTAGCGCCAGCCCTGAAAGGCGCGATACGGGCGCGGCGAAACCGGAACCACCATGGGATCGAGCACCAGATGACACCGGCCGATCCCATCGGCGTCAGTGAACGGTCGGATGGCCAGCAGGCGCTGGCGGCAGGCAATCTGCCCCTTGATCACCCAATAGAGCGAGCCTGCACCGGCAGGGTCGGCCAGGATCGCCTCGACCCGCTTGGGCACCATCCGGGTCGTGTGCCGCTGCTCGAACGGCCGGCCGGCACGTCGGGCATAGGTCTGCTGCTCGTCGATCCAGCCGGTCAGGTCGTCGATCGTCGTCACGCCGACGCAGAGCTTGAGCAGATGCAGCGTCACAGCCGCGCTTGCAGCATCAGGCAGAGGTTGGTGATATAGCGGCCGTTGTGGCGGGCAAAGGCAAACAACTGCCGCTTGCCCTTCTCGAACGTGACGCCGCAGGCCGCCGAATGGGCGCGCGAATGCAGCGTGACGACCGCGCCGGTCTTGCCGATGTGACGCCGCTCGACGCGGATGGTCGTCGTCGCGGCCTGCCCGTCCGGCGAAAGGGTGGCGTCGACCACCGTGCCCAGCACGAGATAGGACGGCGGCGGCGTCGACGCATCGACCGGACGGCAGCTGCAGGCCAGCGCGGGTGTCGCGCAGACAACCAGAGCGGTGGCCAGCAGCCTTCTCATGTCGCTTCTCCGATCACCACGAGCTTTGCGCCCTCGCTGACCTGCTGGCCGACATGGCCGACGACCTCGACCACCACGCCATCGCGCGGCGCAACCAGCGCGTGTTCCATCTTCATCGCCTCGACCACGGCCAGCCGCGCGCCCTTGGTCACGGTCTCGCCGGCCTGCACATAGAGCGCGATCAGCTTGCCATGCATCGGTGCTTTCACCAGCGCGCCGCCTTCGGGAACGTCGAGACTGTCGAAATCGACATCCAGCGCGTCGAAGGGCCTGATCTCGGTCTGCCGGCCATTGCGCACCACCAGCACCGAGGCGCCGGTGTGAACCGCGACAAAGCGCGGATCGTCGTTGACGATATCGAGATCGGCGTCTTCCGCCTCGTCGAGGCAGATGGTCTGCACATCGTCACTGCCGGCGATCATCACGCCATAGGTGCGATAGCCCTCCTCATCCACCTCGGCGGTCCACCGCTCGCCGCCCGCCGTGACGGTGACGCGCGGCAGGTTGACGCCCGAAAGCTGGAACCCGTCGCGGATGTTCCACGGATCGTCGTCCAGCCCGCCGGCAGTCGCGGCGACGGCAGCCTCGGTCAGCAGCGCGGCGCCGGCGGCAATCGCCAACGGATCGGCCGGCTGCGGCACCGCGCCGAGCGCATCGAGATTGCGGTCGATGAAGCCGGTGTCGAAATCCCCGGCGCGGAAGCCCGGAGCGTTGCACAGCGCCCTGAGAAACGTCGTGTTGGTGCGCGGACCGGCGACAATCGTATCGGCGAGGGCGGCGGACAGCCGGTCGAGCGCTTCGTCGCGCGTCGCGCCATGGGCGATGATCTTGGCGATCATCGGGTCATAAAATCCGGTGACCTCGCCGCCGTCCTCGACGCCTGTGTCGACGCGCACGTCGTCATCGGGCAGATAGAGCGCCCACAGTCGCCCGGTAGAGGGCAGGAAGCCCGATTCAGGGTCCTCGGCATAGAGCCGCGCCTCGACCGCATGGCCGTTGATCGCAAGATCGGACTGCGCGAATGGCAGCTTTTCACCCGAGGCGACGCGGAACTGCAACTCGACCAGATCAAGCCCGGTGATCGCCTCGGTCACCGGATGCTCGACCTGAAGCCGCGTGTTCATTTCCATGAAATAAAAGGCGTTGTCCTTCAGCCCGCCGGTCCCGTCGGCGATGAACTCCACCGTTCCGGCGCCGACATAGCCGACCGCGCGGGCCGCCTCGACTGCGGCCTTGCCCATCGCCGCGCGCATGGCGGGCGGCATGCCGGGGGCGGGCGCTTCCTCGATCACCTTCTGGTGCCGCCGCTGGAGCGAGCAATCGCGCTCGAACAGATGGACGACATTGCCGTGCCGGTCAGCAAAGACCTGAATCTCGACATGGCGCGGGGCGGTGACGTATTTTTCAATCAGCACCCGGTCGTCGGAAAACGCATTCAGCGCCTCGCGCTTGCACGAGACCAGCGCATCGTCGAAATCGGCATGCTTGTCGACCCGGCGCATCCCCTTGCCGCCGCCGCCGGCCACCGCCTTGATCAGCACCGGATAGCCGATTTCATAGGCCTTCTGCTTGAGGAACGCCGCGTCCTGATTGTCGCCGTGATAACCCGGGACGACCGGCACGCCCGCCTTCTCGGCAATTTTCTTGGCTGCGTCCTTGAGGCCCATCGCCTCGATCGCCTCCGCCGGCGGGCCGACGAACACGATGCCCGCCGCCTCCGCCGCCCGCGCAAACGCCGTGTTCTCGGACAGGAACCCGTAGCCCGGGTGGATGCAGGCCGCGCCCGTCTGCCGGGCGACCTCAAGGATCACATCGCCGCGAAGATAGCTCTCGCGCGCCGGCGCCGGGCCAATCCGGTACGCTTCGTCGGCCATTGCCACGAACGGCGCGTCCGCGTCGGCGTCCGAATAGACCGCGATGGTCCGCATCCCCAGCCGGCGCGCCGTGCGGATGATCCGGCAGGCGATTTCGCCACGGTTGGCGATGAGGACGGAAGAAAGCAGCGCGGGCATGATCGGTCCTGAACAAAAACGCGGGGTGGATATGCGGCGAGTGTAGTCATCCTGCCGGGCGAGGCAATGCGTCACATGGCCAACATCACATGGCCAACATCGCGGCCCGCCGATGGTCAGAGATCGAGGACCTTGCCCTGCCGGCCCGCGAGGTCCTGAATATACTGCCATGCCGTTCGGCCGGCACGCGAACCGCGCGTCGTGGCCCACTCCAGCGCCTCCGCCTCCAGCTTCGCTCTGGGCCGGCGCAGGCCGAAATGCCGCGCATAGGCGTGCACCATCGCCAGATACTCGTCCTGCGAGCACTTGTGGATGCCAAGCCACAGGCCAAACCGGTCGGACAGCGAGACCTTCTCCTCGACCGCCTCGCCGGGGTTGATGGCGGTGGCGCGCTCGTTGTCGATCATGTCGCGCGGCATCAGGTGGCGGCGGTTGGAGGTGGCATAGAACAGCACATTCTCCGGCCGGCCCTCCAGCCCGCCTTCGAGCACCGCCTTCAGCGACTTGTACGAGGTCTCCCCGGCATCGAACGAAAGATCGTCGCAGAACACGAGGAAGCGGTGCGGCGAGCCGCGCATCGTGGCCAGCAGGGCGGGCAGGGATTCGATGTCCTCGCGGTGGATTTCAACCAGCTTGAGCCGCACCGGCGCGTTTGCCCCCAGCCGTGCGTTGACAGTGGCCTGCGCGGCCTTGACCAGCGACGACTTGCCCATGCCGCGCGCGCCCCAGAGCAGCACATTGTTGGCCGGCAGGCCGCGCGCGAACCGCTCGGTGTTGGCGACAAGCTGATCGCGGATCCGGTCGATTCCGACCAGCAGATCAAGCGGAATGCGGTTGACCTTGACGACCGGCTGCAACGCCTTGCGCGAGGCGGACCAGACAAAGGCATCGGCGGCCTCGAAGTCGGCGCGCTCCTGTGCCGCAGGGGCCATGCGCTCGAGCGCGTCGGCAATTCGGGTCAGAACGGGGAGGAGCGGATGCGTCTCGGACATGGCGACCAACATTGGACATGGGGGAATGATCGCCGAGCGTTGTAGCCGACAATCGGGCCGCCGCAACCCTTGACGTCAGCGCCGGATCGCAGCGGAGAAATCCGGCACCGTATCGGCGATTTTCGCCGCTTCCGTGATATCGGCGCGCCGTTTGAGTTCCTCAAGCGGCTGCGTCCGATCGAGAAACCCGATGGCATAGAGATAATCAGGCAGCAGACCCGAGATCAGCACCCGCCTGTCGAGCGGGAAATCCTGTGGTGAAATCCGCCGCAGCATCCAGAACACCGACGTCGCGCAATTGGTCGCGATGGTGTGATACCAGCGCGGCGCGGCGTTCAGCTCCTGCGAATCGCGGGCGAATTCGCGCAGCAGCTTGGCCGCATTCTCGGGCTTCACATCGATCCGGTAGCGGCTGACCGTCTCGCCGCGGCGATTGGTCCGGACCTTGATCATATCCGCCTCGTCCGCCCCGATCAGCGCCAGTTCATAGCGCTTGAACAGCCCGGCCAACGTCGAATAGGCCTCGCCCTTTTCCTTGCGGATCTCATAGGCCAGCGCCACCGGCGGGCCGTTGGTGAAGCTGAAGCTGGTGATCATGTGGGCGACGCGCGGATCGCCCCAGGTCGACAGGAACAGGTCGATCCCGGTGAGGTCCGACAGGCTGTAGAGGCGTTCCTGCCACAGCGGTTCGGCACTCTCCGGCCCGTTCCAGCGGAAAGCGCGGACGTTGCGGAACTCGACATCGTCACCCCGTATGGTGATCACCACATTGCGCGCCACATCGGGCGTCCAGTCGCGCGTGTCGGACGGGCGGATCGAACTCCACCACGCCGTCAGCCCGATCAGCGCCACCAGAACCAGCGGCAGGACCAGCCGCCGCCAGGCGCGGGCCAGCACTGACAGCGCGCCGGCCACCAGCACGGCGGCCACGACGGCGGCGACAATGAGGCGGCGCGTCGGATCGGCCGGGCCATGGAACACGATCGCCAGCTCCGCCCAGCCAGCAACCAGAACAAGAGCGAGCGCGACAAGCCCGCGCGCAATCCGTCCGGGCCAGCCGAAGCTGGTGCGATGAAAGGGATCGGGCAGGGCGGACATCATGATTCGATTCTAGAGAAGCGGTCCGCTTGGGCAACCGCCTTCCGCGTCCGGCGCGCAAATGGGCGGTCAAAACCTGCCTTAAGGCCTTGTTTACCGTGCCGTTAGGGCAGGAAAACGGCCGCGATTGACAGGAGAACAAAACACGAATACGAATAAAACAAGAACAAAGGAGGGGTTCATGTTCCTGCGGATGATTGTGGAAGAAGCAATTGAGCTTGCCGCCCTTGGGGCCTTCTTCGCTATGATCCTCGTCTGGGCCGGCGCTCTCGGCGCAGCCTGATGGCGTAGCGAAAGGTGAAGGACATGGCAGCGATCCTGAAGGACGTGGGATTTGTGCATCTGCACGTCCACTCGTCGTTTTCGCTGCTCGAAGGGGCGCTGACCATCGCGGCGCTGACCAAGCTGGCGCTGGCGGACGACATGCCGGCGCTGGCGCTGACCGACAGCAACAACCTGTTCGGTGCGCTGGAGTTTTCCGAAAAGCTCTCGGGGGCCGGCATCCAGCCGATTGCCGGAGTTCAGCTGCTGGTCGATTTCGAGGATCGGCCCGGCAGCAGGATGCGACCGGGCGGGGTCTCGGAGGCGCGCGGCAGCATCGTCCTGCTGGCCGCGACGGAGGCCGGCTACAACAACTTGATGCATCTGTCCTCGCGCGCATTTCTCGATGCGCCGGCCCACGATGTGACCCATCTGCGCGTTGCCGATCTTGAGGGCTACTCGGATGGGGTGATCCTGCTCACCGGCGGTCCGTCCGGGCCGATCGACCGGGCGTTGCTGGCGGGTCAGACCGACATCGCGCGTGACCGTCTGGCCCGTCTGTCGGCGCTGTTTCCGCGGTGTCTCTATGTCGAGATCCAGCGTCATGGCGTGGCCGACGAGCGCCGGGTCGAGCCGCATCTGATCGGGCTGGCCGATGACGCCGGCCTGCCTCTGGTCGCCACCGCCGAGCCATTTTTCGCCACCGTTGACGACTACGAAGCGCATGATGCGCTGCTGTGCATCGCCGAGGGGCGGATCGTCGCCGATGACGAGCGCCGCCGCCTGACGCCGGAGCACCGCTTCAAGACACGGGCCGAGATGCGGGCGCTGTTTGCCGATCTGCCCGATGCTGTCGGCAACACGATCGAGATCGCGATGCGCTGCTCCTACCGGCCGCGCACCCGCAACCCGATCCTGCCGCGATTTGTGGCGGATGGCGAGGCCGAGGCGGAGGCTGCGGAACTGCGCCGGATGGCGGAAGATGGCCTGCGCCGGCGTCTGGCGGCCCATGGCACGGCGCCGGGCTTTGACGAACAGGTCTACTGGTCGCGGCTCGCTTTCGAACTCGGGATCATCGAGAAGATGAAGTTCCCCGGCTACTTTCTGATCGTCGCCGACTTCATCCAGTGGGCCAAGCAGCAGGCCATTCCGGTCGGGCCGGGGCGCGGGTCGGGCGCGGGCTCGCTGGTGGCCTATGCCCTGACCATCACCGATCTCGATCCCTTGCGCTTCGGGCTGCTGTTCGAGCGGTTTCTCAACCCCGAGCGCGTGTCGATGCCGGATTTCGACATCGACTTCTGTCAGGACCGGCGCGACGAGGTGATCGGCTACGTGCGTGCGCGCTATGGCAGCGACCGTGTCGCGCAGATCATCACCTTCGGCACCTTGCTGGCGCGCGGTGTGCTGCGCGACGTCGGTCGTGTGCTCGGCCTGCGGTATTCGGAGGTCGACCGGCTGACCAAGCTGGTGCCGCAGAACCCGGCCAAGCCGGTTTCGCTCGCCGATGCGGTGCGCGACGAGGCCCAGTTGCGCGCCGCCGCCGCCGACAACGAGGGCGTCGCCCGCCTGCTCGAGATCGCGCAGAAGCTCGAAGGCCTGTTCCGCCATGCCTCGACCCATGCCGCTGGCATCGTGATCGGCGACCGGCCGCTGGAGGAACTGGTTCCGCTGTATCGCGATCCGAAATCCGACATGCCGGTGACCCAGTTCAACATGAAATGGGTCGAGCCGGCCGGATTGGTGAAGTTCGACTTTCTCGGCCTCAAGACGCTGACCGTGTTGCAGGGGGCGGTCGACCGGCTTGCGCGGCGCGGCGTGGCCATCGATCTGAGTGCCATTCCGCTCGACGATGCCCTGACCTACGCGCTGCTGACGCGGGGCGACACGGTCGGTGTGTTCCAGGTTGAAAGCGCGGGGATGCGCCGCGCGCTGATTGACATGAAACCCGACCGGCTCGAGGACATCATCGCGCTGGTGGCGCTCTACCGGCCGGGGCCGATGGCCAATATCCCGGTCTATTGCGAGGTCAAGCATGGCTTGCGCGAGGCCGACTACTACCATCCCAAACTCGAGCCGATCCTGAAGGAGACCTGCGGCGTCATCGTCTATCAGGAACAGGTGATGCAGATTGCGCAGGTTCTTTCCGGCTATTCGCTTGGCGAAGCCGATCTGCTGCGCCGCGCAATGGGCAAGAAAATTGCCAAGGAGATGGAGGCGCAGCGCAGTCGTTTTGTCTCGGGCGCGGTGGAGCGCGGCGAGGATGGCGAAATAGCCAACACCATTTTCGATCTGCTAGCCAAATTCGCCGGTTATGGCGTCAACAAGAGCCACTCCGCCGCCTATGCGCTCATTTCCTATCAGACGGCTTATCTGAAGGCTAATTACCCGGTCGAATTTCTCGCCGCATCGATGAGCCTCGAACTGACCAACACCGACAAGCTGGCCGAATTCCGGCGTGAGGCTTCCCGTCTCGGTATTACGGTCGAACCGCCGGACATCAGCGGTTCCGATGTCAATTTCGAGGTTGCAGATGGTGCGATCCGTTACGCACTGGCGGCCGTCAAGGGTGTTGGCGAGGAGGCGGCTCGCAGCATTGTGGCCG